>DASZGN010000044.1:0-1591 GCA_035938775.1 Trinickia sp. | reverse complement strand
GCGGGCATCCGCGCGCCGCGCGCAACCGGTGCACCACGCGCAACCGGCGCGCGAGCCGCGCTTGTCGACGCTGCATCTCGCACCGGACTCGCTCGGCTTCGCGCTCGACAGCGCCGCGCAAGCCATCGGCGCCGTGCGTGCCGGCATGGCGTTGCCGGCGGCGCTCGCGGCCGTGCATGCATCGACGCCCGCAGAGTCGGTCGCGCTCGCGCGCGGCGCCGTGCAGGACATCGCCTATCGGACGCTGCGACGTCTCGGCACGGTCGATTGGATCGTCGCGCAGCTCGTTCGCAAGGCCCCGCTCCCGTATGTCGGCGACATGCTCACGTGCGCGCTCGCGCTCGTCGTCGATGAGGCCGATGCGGCCGCGTATGCCTCCCACACGGTCGTCGATCAGGCGGTCAATGCAGTCGGCGCGCGCCGCGAGTTCGCATTCGCCAAGGGGCTCGTGAATGCCGTGCTGCGCAATTTTCTGCGCGAGCGGGCGTCCTTGCTGGCCGCAGCCGCTGCCGACCCGGTCGCAAGCTGGAACTACCCGGCATGGTGGATCGACGCCGTCAAGCACGCGTGGCCCAACGCTTGGCAGGACATCCTCGCGGCGGGCAACCGGGCCGGGCCCCTCACGCTGCGCGTGAACGCGCGCCGGGCAACGGTCGAGGCTTATCTGGAAACGTTGCGCGCTCATCAAATCGACGCGCGGCAAATCGGCACGCATGCGGTGCGTCTCGCGAAGCCGATGCCGGTCGAGCGCATTCCTGGCTTTGCCGACGGCGTCGTTTCCGTGCAGGATGCCGGCGCGCAACTCGCGGCGCACTGGCTTGACGCGCGCGACGGCATGCGCGTGCTCGATGCGTGCGCCGCACCGGGCGGCAAGACCGGGCACGTGCTCGAGCTGGCCGATGCGACGCTCGTCGCGCTCGAGAGCGATGCGCAACGCGCCACGCGCATCGGCGAGAATCTCGCGCGGCTTGGTCTTCATGCCGACGTCCGTGTCGGCGATGCCGGCGAGCCCGCGCAGTGGCACGACGGCGTCGCCTTCGACCGCATTCTCGCCGACGTGCCCTGCACAGCATCGGGGATCGTGCGGCGCCATCCGGATATTCGCTGGTTGCGGCGCGCCTCCGACATCGCGACACTCGCGGCCGAGCAGCGCCGCATCCTCGCAGCGCTTTGGCCGCTCTTGAAGCCGGGTGGCGAGCTGCTTTACGTGACCTGCTCGGTCTTTCCCGAGGAGGGCGAGGCGCAGGCCCAGTGGTTTGAACGCGTGCATGAAGATGCGGTACGATTGGACGCGCCGGGGCAGTTGGCGCCGGCTTGCGTCGGCGTCACGGCCGAGCCCTCGGCCTCACTCACGACCGGCATGCGCGACGAGGAGCCCACCGGGTCCGACATCGACCAAGACGGTTTTTTCTACGCGCGTTTCAAGAAACGGTGACGATCAGCAAACGCATCTTCGCGCTTCGGCTAACGGCCTTGCTCTGGATTGGGCTGACCCTTTGCTTTGCCGCGGCGGCGCCGGCGCATGCCGAATCGATTGCCGTGCAGCGCGCTTCATTGCAAGCGGACGGCAACGGCGGCTGGAATCTTGACG
>DASZGN010000043.1:0-4438 GCA_035938775.1 Trinickia sp. | reverse complement strand
TATGGGGACCGAGGACCTTACCGATACTGACGAGAGCGATGCCTAAACCGGTGCCCACGACGAGGAACAGCAAGACGGGATAATAGGCTGAGAGATTCACGACTATCCTCAAATCGGTTTGATCTGGTGTGCCGGCCGGGACGACTGCCCAACCGATTTTCAACTAAAGACGAGAAACATGCACAAGAGACCTTGAGCAGATTCACTCGCCAGAAGCGACAATGCCAGCCGAAGCAATGCATGCGGCTGGCATTGGATAACTTTGGTGCCGACGGCGAGACTCGAACTCGCACAGCTTTCGCCACTACCCCCTCAAGATAGCGTGTCTACCAATTTCACCACGTCGGCACTGTCTGCAATCCGGGAAACAACTGCTTTAAACCCGCGAATCGCTTCAAGACTTAAATTCTAACCCGTCTGTTTCCATTGTTCAACGCACAAATTCGTTCGCGTACGAAATATATTATTTCGGAATGCTGCTGCCCGACGATGCGGGGACAGGTGCCAAAGCGGGCGCCGATGCAGCCGAGGGCACCACGGCAGGCGCTGCCGGAACCGAGCCCAACAAGCCGGCCGACGGCCTCGACTTGTACGACCCGATATACGTAAGGGTCAGCGTCGTCACGAAAAACAACGCGGCGAGAACCGCCGTCGTGCGCGAGAGGAAGTTGGCCGAGCCCGTGGCACCGAAAAGGCTACCCGATGCGCCGCTGCCGAACGCAGCCCCCATGTCCGCACCCTTGCCGTGTTGCAGGAGCACGAGGCCGATGACGCCCAGAGCCGAAAGCAACTGCACGACAATGATCAACGTTTTCAATAACAGCATCACACCCACCTGATTTGAGGTTTAGGCACCCGACGCGAGAGCGCGTCCGATGCATGCATCGCGAACCTTGCGGCTACGCTTCAGCGACCTGCGGCCGCGCTTTGCGCCGCCGCGCAGATCGCGAGGAAATCCTGACTCTTCAACGACGCGCCGCCGATCAAGCCGCCGTCGATGTCCGCCTGGCGAAACAGCGCCTCGGCATTCTCCGGCTTCACGCTGCCGCCATAGACGAGCGGCACGCCAGCGAGCGCGGCACCCTTCGCCGCGAGGCGAGCGCGCAGGAACGCATGAACCGCTTGCGCCTGCTCCGCGCTGGCGCTGCGCCCCGTGCCGATCGCCCACACCGGCTCGTACGCGACGACGATGCGCACAGCTTCGTCGACCGACAACGCCGCCAGCACCGCATCGATCTGCGCGCCGACCACCGCCTCGGTTGCGCCGGCTTCGCGCTCGTCAAGCGTTTCGCCGACGCACACGATTGGCGTCAGACCCGCTTGCAGCGCCCGACCCGCTTTCACCGCCACGAGCTCGGCGCTCTCCGCGTGATACGCCCGGCGCTCGGAGTGACCAACGATGGCAAGCGTCGCCCCGAAATCGGCAGCCATTTCGGCCGCCACTTCGCCCGTATAGGCGCCGTGCGTGTAAGCCGAAATGTCCTGCACGCCCCATGCGACCGACGTGCCACCAAGCAACGCCTGCGCCTGCGCCAAATAAGGCGTGGGCAGGCATATGCCGACGCGCACGGCATCACTAAAAGCGGCCGCCCCTTCGGAGCTCGCCCGCAAGAGCGCCTCGTTCTCCGCGAGCCGCCCGTGCATCTTCCAGTTACCTATTACCCACTTCGTATGTTGTTTCGACATGTCTCGCCTTGGCGCTCCGAGGCCTTTCGTCACCCTTCGCGCCTTCGCTGCTGCCGCAAGCATCGAAGAGCGGACTCATGGATCGCCCTGCCCTACCCTGCCTACGCTGAATAACCGATGCACGCGCCCTCCGGCTCCGGCAATCGGACGAAGACCGCGTACGGCAAAACACGCAATATTACTGCGCGTCGGCAGACTGGGTCAAACCGTATGCGCCCAGTCGAGGACGATCTTGCCGATGTGCTCGCCGCTTTCCATCAACGCGTGGGCCTCGCTCGCCTGCTCGGCCGGGAGCACGCGATAGATGACCGGCTTCACCCGGCCGTCTTCGATAAGCGGCCAGACCTGCGATTTCAACTGCGCCGCAATCCGAGCCTTGTAGTCGACCGGGCGCGGGCGCAGCGTCGAGCCCGTGATGGTGAGGCGCCGGCGCAAGATTTCGCCGAGGCTTACCTCCGCCTTGGCTCCACCGAGCAGCGCGATCAGGACGAGCCTTCCGCCATCCGCGAGTGCCGACAGCTCGCGCGGCACATAACCGCCCGCGACCATATCGAGGATGACATCGACGCCCCGATCGTTCGTCAACGACTTCACGACTTCGACGAAGTCCTCGGACTTGTAGTTGATCGCCCGCTCCGCGCCGAGTTGCTCGCAGGCGCGGCACTTCTCGGGCGAGCCGGCCGTCGCGAAGACGCGAAAGCCCAGTGCGTGCGCGAGCTGGATCGCCGCGACGCCGATGCCGCTCGAGCCGCCTTGCACGAGCAGCGTCTCATTCGCGCCGCCTTCGCCCGCACCCAATTGCGCGCGCTCGAATACGTTGCTCCACACGGTGAAGAATGTCTCGGGCAACGATGCCGCCTCGATGTCGGTCAACCCGGCCGGCACCGGCAGGCACTGCGCGAGCGGCACACTCACGTATTGGGCGTAGCCTCCGCCCGAGACGAGCGCGCAGACCCGGTCGCCGAGCTTCAGACCAAACGGGTTGTGCTTCTCGTCGATCTGTCCTCCGACGATTTCGCCGGCCAGCTCCAGCCCCGGCAAATCCGACGCACCCGGCGGCGGCGCGTAGGCACCCTTGCGCTGAAGCACGTCCGGCCGATTGACGCCCGAAGCCGCCACCTTGACCAGCACTTCGCCGCTGCGGGGTTCCGGCATCGGACGCTCCGCGAGCGCGAGCACTTCCGGGCCGCCAAATTCGGTGATTTCGATCGCTTTCATCAACGTCGTCTCCCAGCATGAAGGGCGTTGCAAAGTGGCGGCGGCGCCGGCCAGATCAATTGTCCGCCTGTTCGTACACTCGAACGTCTTGCGTACGGTGCGTATTCTCCGAGAAAACGCCGCGGCGTCGCAGGTTTTCTCTATCGGCCCGCCAGAGCCCACTTGGCGCACAAAATAAAGCCGGCACGCTTTTTCAAGCGGCCGGCCGTTCCTGCATCCCTACGTTACTGCTGCGGCGCCGACTCGGGCTGCACGGCACCCGATGCGGCATCGTTCAACAGCGCTTTCGCCGACAGGCGGACGCGGCCTTTTTCATCCGTCTGGATGACCTTGACCTTCACCTGCTGGCCTTCGCTCAGGTAGTCCTTGATGTCCTTGATGCGCTCGTTGGCGATTTCGGAGATGTGCAGCAGACCATCCTTGCCCGGCAAGATGTTCACGATCGCACCGAACTCGAGCAGCTTCAATATGGTGCCTTCGTACACCTGGCCGACTTCGATTTCCGCCGTGATGTTCTCGATGCGCTTCTTCGCCTCGGCCATGCCTTCGCTGCTCGTGCTCGCGATCGTGACGACGCCGTCGTCCGAAATATCGATCGTCGTGCCCGTTTCCTCGGTCAGCGCGCGGATCACCGAGCCGCCCTTGCCGATCACGTCGCGGATCTTCTCCGGGTTGATCTTGATCGTGATCATGCGCGGTGCGAACTCGGAGAGCTCGGTGCTCGCGCCGGACACCGCTTCGGTCATCTTGCCGAGAATGTGCATGCGGCCTTCCTGCGCTTGCGCGAGCGCGACCTGCATGATTTCCTTCGTGATGCCCTGGATCTTGATGTCCATCTGCAGCGCGGTCACGCCGCCGGCCGTCCCGGCCACCTTGAAGTCCATGTCGCCCAGGTGATCTTCATCGCCAAGGATGTCGGTCAGCACTGCGAACTTGTTGCCTTCGAGGATGAGGCCCATCGCGATGCCCGCGACGTGCGCCTTCATCGGCACGCCGGCGTCCATCAGCGCGAGGCAGCCGCCGCACACCGATGCCATCGACGACGAACCGTTCGACTCGGTGATCTCCGACACCACGCGGATCGAATAGCCGAATTCGTCGGCGCTCGGCAGGCATGCCGCAAGCGCGCGCTTCGCGAGGCGGCCGTGGCCGATTTCGCGGCGCTTGGGCGAACCGACGCGGCCCGTCTCGCCTGTCGCGAACGGCGGCATGTTGTAGTGGAGCATGAAGCGCTCGCGGTACTCGCCCTCGAGCGCGTCGATGATCTGCTCATCGCCCTTCGTGCCAAGCGTCGCGACGACGAGCGCCTGCGTTTCGCCGCGCGTGAAGAGCGCCGAGCCGTGCGTGCGCGGCAAGACGCCCGTGCGGATTTCGATCGGACGCACCGTGCGCGTGTCGCGGCCGTCGATGCGAGGCTCGCCGTTCAGGATCTGGCTGCGGACGATCTTCGCTTCGATGTCGAAGAGGATGTTGCCGATCGTGGCACGGTCGACAGGCATCGCACCGGCGGCGAGCGCCTCTTCGTCGAGCTTCG
>DASZGN010000042.1:0-7158 GCA_035938775.1 Trinickia sp. | reverse complement strand
CGCGCGTTGCGCTTTTACCGCGCTTTGACGAGAACGCCGAGCGCCGCTCGGCCGCGCTCGGCACCGTTATCGGTGCGCTCGCGGCCGATGGCCGGATTCCTGGCTGGCGCGACGAAACCTACGCCATCCGCAATGCGTTCGACGACGCGCCGCTCGCCTACATCGAACGCGCGGCCTCGCGCTTTTTCGGCACGATGACGTATGCGGTGCACCTGAACGGCATCGTAAAATACGCCGACCGCGCGCCGCAGCTGTGGATCGCCCGTCGCAGCGATACGAAGGCGACCGATCCCGGCATGCTCGATAACGTCGTGGCCGGCGGCATATCCTGGGGCTTCACCATCGAAGAGACGATAGCGAAGGAGTGCCGGGAGGAGGCAGGCATCGACGAGCGGATCGCCGCGCAGGCGGTGCGAGGCCGCACCTTTCATGTGCTGCAGTCGATCCCCGAGGGCACGCAGGCCGAGCAGGTCTTCGTCTACGATCTGCCGCTGCCCGAGGACTTCGTACCGCATAACCAGGACGGCGAAGTGAGCGAGCACAGGCTCGCGCGCATCGATGAGGTTGCGCGCTGGATCGAGGAAGGGGCGATGACCGTCGATGCCAGCCTCGCCACGCTCGATTGCCTGCTGCGTCAGCGCTGGATCGACGAAGAAGCGTGCGTCGGCATCGAGGCGGTTTTCACGCCGCCCGTTCGTGGCTGACTCGGTTAATCAACACCAAGGAGTTCGCGGGTCATGTCGACCGAACACAGCTTCATTCTGAAACTCTCGTGCCCGGACCGTCCTGGCATCGTTCACGCGGTTTCGGGCTTTCTGTACGAGCGCGGCGGCAACATTCACGATTCGGCCCAGTTCGGCGACAGCCGCACCGGCGAGTTCTTCATGCGCGTGCATTTTCAGCAAGTGGGCGGCGACCCTGGCGTCGACGCGTTGCGCGAGGCGTTTGCGCCGCTCGCCGAGCAGTTTGCGATGCGTTGGGAAGTGCACGACGCGGCGGTAAGGCCGCGCGTCGTCATCATGGTGTCGAAGATCGGTCACTGCCTGAACGATCTGCTGTTTCGCTACCGCACGGGGCAGTTGCAGATCGACATCCCGGCGATCATCTCGAACCATAAGGATTTTTATCAGCTCGCCGCGAGCTACGACATTCCGTTCCATCACTTCCCGCTCACCCAATCGAGCGCGAGCGCGAAGGCGGCGCAGGAAGCGCGCGTCGCCGAGGTGATCGACCAGCATCAGGCCGATCTCGTCGTGCTAGCGCGCTACATGCAGATCTTGTCGCCCCCGCTGTGCGAAAAGCTCTCGGGGCGCGCGATCAACATCCATCACTCGTTCCTGCCGAGCTTCAAGGGCGCCAAGCCCTACTACCAGGCGTTCGACCGCGGCGTGAAGCTGATCGGCGCGACGGCGCACTATGTGACGACCGATCTCGACGAAGGGCCGATCATCGAGCAGGAAGTGGAGCGCGTCGACCACAGCATGACGCCCGATCAGCTGACGGCGATCGGCCGCGACGTCGAGTGCGTCACGCTCGCGCGCGCGGTGAAATGGCACGTCGAGCATCGGGTCGTGCTCAACGGCATGAAGACGGTGGTGTTTCGCTGAACGCGGGCGGGCGGTGTGTCGCCCCGGTCTCTGTATTTGTGGCTGAAGTGAAGGCCCGCCGCGCGCGGGCCCTTCTCAACTCAGAGCAACCGCAGGTAGATCAGCTCGCGCTTGATATAGGCATAGAAGATCGGGGCGGCGATCAGCCCCGGCACGCCGAATGCGGCCTCCATCGCGAGCATCGCCAGCAGCAGCTCCCAGGTGCGCGCTTCGATTTGTCCACCGACGATGCGCGCGTTCAGGAAATACTCGAGCTTGTGGATGAGGACGAGGAAGACGAGCGACGCGATAGCCGTCGGCAGGCTCACCGACAGCGAAACCGCGACGATCAGCGTGTTCGAGACCAGGTTGCCGATCACCGGCAGCAATCCGGCGATGAACGTGACGAGCACGAGCGTCTTCGAGAGCGGCAACTGCTCGTGAAAGAGCGGCAACGCAACGAGCAAATATAGCGCGGTGAAAACGGCATTGATCGCGGAAATCTTGGTTTGCGCGAAGACGATGCGCCTGAAGGCTTCGGAAAAGCGCGTGGCGCGCGTGACCAATGCGGTCGAAAGCGGCAGGCGTTGCGTGTGCCGTTCGCTCGCGATTGCGATCATTGCGCCGATGATCATGCCGAAGAGCACGTGCGCGAAGCCGCGAGCGAGGGTCTTGCCGCCCTGCTGAAGCTGGCCCATGTGCGAATGCATGAGCACGCCGGCCTTTTCCTTCATCTGCGTGACATCGACGGGCAGCATCGACGCGAACCAATCCGGCGTGCGCGAGCGCGCCTGCTCGACGATAAGCATCATTTGATCAAGCAGTTTCTGCGCATTCGGCACCGTGTGCTCGAAATGCTCGATCATGCCGATCGCAAGCCCCGTCAGCGTTCCGATGACGATGGTCGCAATCATCACCACCGCCACCCAGCGCGCACGCTGGCTCGACATGCGCCGCTCGATCACCGGCGCGATCGCGTGCACAAGCTGATAGACGAGCATGCCCGCGAGCAGCGCGCCCAAAAGCTTCAAATGCAGCACCGTCCACATCCCGATGAGCGCGGCCGCATAGCTGCCGATCTCGACGGCGGACAACCTCGGCAGGCTCATGTCGCTCGTGAGCCGCACGGGGCGCGGGATCATGTCCCGCACCCGGTTGTCCTGGGGTGCCTCGTTGCGTTTCTCCATAATTCTTTTCGTCTCCTGCCGATGTCGGGCGGCAATGCTTTCGCGCCTGCCGCGTAAATTGCCGCATCAGCGGCGCTCCAGCAACGGCGCAAGGTAACTGCCTGTGAAGCTCGCCTTCGAATGCGCGATCTGCTCGGGTGTGCCCTGGGCGATGATATGACCGCCGCCGGCACCGCCTTCGGGGCCCAGGTCGATCACCCAGTCCGCCGTTTTGATCACGTCCAGATTATGCTCGATGATGACGACCGTATTGCCATGGTCGCGCAGCCGGTGGATTACCTCGAGCAAGAGCGCGATGTCATGAAAGTGCAGGCCGGTCGTGGGCTCGTCGAGGATGTAGAGCGTGCGGCCCGTGTCGCGCTTCGAAAGCTCGAGCGAGAGCTTTACGCGCTGGGCTTCGCCGCCCGAAAGCGTCGTGGCCGACTGGCCCAGCCGGATGTAGCCGAGCCCCACATCGAGCAGCGTTTTTAGTTTGCGCGCGATGACAGGCACCGCACCAAAAAATTCATACGCGTGTTCGACCGTCATGTCGAGCACTTCGCTGATGTTCTTGCCTTTGTACTGGACGTCGAGCGTTTCGCGGTTGTAGCGCTTGCCGTGGCAGACATCGCACGGCACATAGACGTCGGGCAGGAAGTGCATCTCGACCTTCAGCACGCCGTCGCCCTGGCATGCTTCGCAGCGCCCGCCCTTCACGTTGAACGAGAAGCGGCCCGGATCGTAGCCGCGCTCCTTCGCCGCGGGCACGCCGGCGAAAAGCTCGCGGATCGGTGTGAAAACGCCCGTGTAGGTGGCCGGGTTCGAGCGCGGCGTGCGGCCGATCGGCGACTGGTCGACATTGATCACCTTGTCGAAATGCTCTAACCCTTCGATCGCCTCGTAAGGCGCGGGTTCGGCCGACGAACCGTACAAATGCTGCGCGACCGCGTGATAGAGCGTGTCGTTGATGAGTGTCGACTTGCCCGAGCCCGAAACGCCCGTCACGCACGTGAGCAGCCCCACCGGCAGATCGAGCGTGACGCGCTTCAAGTTGTTGCCGTGCGCCTCGACGATGCGCAGCCGCCGCTCATCCGGGTCCTTCCGCTCGTCGGGAAACTCGATGCGGCGCGCGCCGGCGAGATACTGGCCTGTTATCGACGCCGCATCCGCCTGCACTTCGGTTGGCGTGCCTTCGGCGATGATCATGCCGCCATGCTCGCCGGCGCCCGGCCCCATGTCGACGACGTAGTCGGCCATGCGGATCATGTC
Organism: Trinickia sp.; assembly: GCA_035938775.1. Taxonomy (GTDB): domain Bacteria; phylum Pseudomonadota; class Gammaproteobacteria; order Burkholderiales; family Burkholderiaceae; genus Trinickia. The sequence continues at coordinate 3,137 of DASZGN010000042.1, read as the reverse complement.
CTCGTCGTGCTCGACCACGATCACCGAGTTTCCGAGGTCGCGCAGATGCTTGAGTGTGGCGATCAGCCGGTCGTTGTCGCGCTGATGCAGGCCGATGGACGGCTCGTCGAGCACATACATGACGCCGGTGAGCCCCGAGCCGATCTGCGACGCGAGCCGGATGCGCTGCGCTTCGCCGCCCGAGAGCGTATCGGCGCTGCGCTCGAGCGAAAGATAGTCGAGCCCCACGTTGTTCAGGAACGTGAGCCGGGCGATGATTTCCTTGACGACTTTCTCGCCGATGTCGCGTTTCGCGCCGTCGAGCAAGAGCGTCTGGAAGTAGCCGAGGGTGTCGCGCAGCGGCCAGCCGCTCACTTCGAAAATGGCGCGCGCGTCGCCGTTCGCGCCGAGGCGCACGAAGCGCGCTTCGCGCCGAAGCCGCGAGCCTTCGCACGACGGGCACGCTTGATTGTTCTGATATTTGGCAAGCTCCTCGCGCACGGCGGCCGAATCGGTTTCGCGGTAGCGCCGCTCGAGATTCGGAATGATCCCTTCGAACACGTGCTCACGCACCGTCGTGCGGCCGCGCTCGTTCATGTACGAGAACGGGATCGTCTCCTTGCCGGAACCGAACAGGATCAGCTTGCGGATTTTTTCCGGGAGCTCTTCGAACGGCGTATCGATATCAAAGTCGTAGTACGCCGCGAGGCTCTGCAGCATCTGGAAATAGAACTGATTGCGCCGGTCCCATCCCTTGACCGCCCCCGCCGCAAGCGAGATCGACGGGTGCGCGACGACGCGCTTGGGATCGAAGAACGTGATCTGGCCGAGCCCGTCGCAATCGGGGCACGCGCCCATCGGGTTGTTGAACGAGAAGAGACGCGGCTCGAGCTCGGGCAGCGAGTACGAGCAGACCGGGCACGCGAACTTCGAGCTGAACAGATGCTCGCGCTCGGTGTCCATTTCAAGCGCGATCGCGCGGCCGTCGGCCAGGCGCAGCGCCGTCTCGAACGATTCGGCGAGGCGCTGCTTCATGTCAGGGCGTACTTTCAGGCGGTCGACGACGACATCGATGGTGTGCTTGTCGTTCTTCTTGAGCTTCGGCAGTGAATCGACGTCGTAAATTTGCGCGACCCCTTCGTTCGCCGTGCCGCCCCCCGAGCGGATACGAAAACGGATGAAGCCTTGCGCCTGCATCTGTTCGAAGAGCTCGGCGTGCTCGCCTTTGCGATTGGCGATAACCGGCGCGAGGATCATCAGCCGCGTTTCCTCCGGCAGTGCGAGCGCCGCATCGACCATCTGCGAGACGCTCTGCGCTTCGAGCGCGATTTCATGGTCGGGGCAGTAGGGCGTGCCGACGCGCGCGTAGAGCAGGCGCAGGTAGTCGTGGATTTCGGTGACGGTGCCTACCGTCGAGCGCGGATTGTGCGACGTGGCTTTCTGCTCGATCGAGATCGCGGGCGAAAGCCCCTCGATCAAATCGACATCGGGCTTTTCCATCAGTTGCAGGAACTGACGGGCGTACGCCGACAGACTCTCGACATAACGGCGCTGACCCTCGGCGTAAAGCGTGTCGAAAGCGAGCGACGACTTGCCCGAGCCCGACAAGCCCGTGATGACGATGAGTTTGTGGCGCGGCAGGTCGAGATTGACGTTTTTCAGGTTGTGGGTGCGAGCCCCACGGATACGAATCTGTTCCATGAACCCGGGACGATAGGGGGGGCAAACCTGCTACTATAACGACTTTTCCAGACCGCCGTTACGGCGTCCTTACAGCGCGCGGCAGGCGTGAACGACGTCGCTACGGTCCCCCGCTCGCTTCCGATGTCCAATCCGTCCGTCACCTCCTCACGTATGAGCGCGCCCGAGCTGCGCGCCACCGTGTCGCTCGCCGGGATCTTCGCACTGCGCATGCTCGGCCTGTTCATGATCATGCCGGTGTTCTCCATCTACGCCAGGACGATTCCGGGCGGCGACAACGTGCTCTTGGTCGGCATTGCGCTCGGCGCGTACGGCGTCACGCAATCGATGCTCTACATCTTCTATGGATGGGCGTCCGACAAGCTCGGCCGCAAGCCCGTCATCGCGGCGGGCCTTGCCATCTTCGCACTCGGCAGCTTCGTCGCGGCGTTCGGGCACGACATGACGTGGATCATTGCCGGGCGCGTGATTCAAGGGATGGGCGCGGTGTCGTCGGCGGTCATCGCATTTATCGCGGACCTCACGGCCGAGGAGCATCGCACGAAGGCGATGGCGATGGTCGGCGGCAGCATCGGCGTGTCGTTTGCCGTAGCGATTGTCGGGGCGCCGATTGTCTTTCAGTGGATGGGGATGAATGGCCTCTTCGCCGTGGTGGGGGCGCTCTCGGTTCTCGCCATCGGTATCGTGCTGTGGGTCGTGCCCGATGCGCCGAAACCCGTGCATGTGCGCGCGCCGTTCGCGGAAGTGTTGCATAACGTCGAGCTGCTGCGCCTGAATTTCGGCGTGCTCGTGCTTCACGCGACGCAGACGGCGCTCTTTATTGTGGTGCCCCGCATTCTGGAAGCGGGCGGCTTGCCGGTTGCCTCGCATTGGAAGGTTTATCTGCCCGTGATGGGGCTTTCGTTCGTGATGATGGTGCCCGCCATCATCGCGGCCGAAAAACGGGGCAAGATGAAGTCGGTGCTGCTGGGGGCGATCGCGGCTATCCTGATTGGCCAATTGATGCTCGGCCTTGCCCCGCATACCATCCTCTCTGTCGCGGCGATTCTCTTCGTCTATTTTCTTGGCTTCAACATTCTGGAGGCGTCGCAGCCTTCGCTCGTGTCGAAGCTTGCGCCGGGCACGAGAAAGGGGGCGGCGGCCGGGGTTTATAACACTACGCAGTCGGTTGGCCTCGCGCTTGGCGGCGTGCTCGGCGGGTGGCTCGTCAAGACGTCCGGGCAGAATGCGGTGTTTTTTGCTTGCTCGGGGCTCGTTTTGGCCTGGCTTATAATCGCCGCCCAAATGAAGCCGCCTCGTAAGGTATAGGCAGCGCACGGCTGGCTGGTCGGCGCGGCGCTGGCTTGGGTCTTGCGCTCGGGAACACGCGACTAGCAGCGCGGCAGCCCTTCATGAGACAGGAGTAAGGCTTTGCATGGGACTGGAGTAAGGCTTTGCATGGGACTGGAGTAAGCGCT
>DASZGN010000041.1:0-3632 GCA_035938775.1 Trinickia sp. | reverse complement strand
GAATTTGTCGTCGGCCTTGTACACCGTTTCCATGCCGGCGCCCGTCAGAAGGTTCTTGAACTTCATCTTCACGACGGCGGAGTTGCGGCCCGATTTATTGTATTCAGCTTTCTGCACGACCATCGCGTCGTTGCCGATCATGACGACATTGCCCGTGCGGAGTTCCTGTGCGATCTTCATAAAACTGTCCTGTCCAATTTGAAATAGCTTACGCGTAGCGCAACGGCATCATCATCGAGAAAACGAACTGGGGGCCGTTGGATAACCGCTTATTTTAACTGAGTTTTTGCGAATTCCGCTAGGTGTGCGGCGAGGTCGCCGGGCGCTGCGAGCTCGCGCGCCCACGTCTTCGCGCGCACCTCGAAAGTCTCCCGGTGCCGCCAAAAGTCCGACCAATCGGGTGTCCCGGCGCCGTTCCACGCGTGCCAAAAACGCTCGGCGGCGCGTCGCGGGGCGGGCGCGAGCGCGGCGCTCCAGTGTGCGAGCGCCGCGTCGAGCTTCGGCAGGTGCGCGTCGTCCGATTGGGGATAGATGTGCCAGACGAACGGTCGGCGGGCCCACTGCGCACGGACGAACGAATCCTCGCCTCGCACGAAGTTGACGTGGCTTGCCCAAAGCAGCGCGTCGAACTCAGGCTGCGGCGTGAACGCGAGCGAGTGCGCGCGCAGGCTGCCGCGTTCGGCCCGCGCGTGCGCCTCGAATGAGGTCAGGCCGAAGAAGCGGGCAACGGCGCCCGAAATCCGACCCTCGGGCACGAGCAGCACGATTGGCTCGCGAGCGTCGCGCCATTGCTCGAGCAGGCCGTCGACAGCCGGATTCTCGTACGCGAAGAGCGAAACGACGGTCGCGTCGGCCGCCGGCTCAGCCTCGCCTGTCATGCGATGCCACCATGCGTTGCGCGCCTTCTTCGAGCGTTCGAACGCGCGGCGGGCCGCGTCGAGACCGCGTTCCTTGAGCACGCCGCCCGTGCCGCGGGCAAGCCCCGGAAAGAAGAACGTCTTCGTGAGCGGATAGCGCGGATGCGGCGAGGGCCTCAAGTGGTAGTCGGCCACCCAGTCCTCGGCGCTCAGGTACTCGAGATTCAGCCACACCGGCGCGCGCGAGCGCCTAGCCATCGCGGCGATGTAGGCAGGCGGCAGCTCGCAGGCGAACGCTTCGATAACGACGTCTGCGACTGTCAGCACCTCACCCGCGTGCGCCGGCTCGTGCCAATGCTCGATCGCGATGCCGTCTACGCTTTGCTGTGCCCGATCGACGGCGATCGCGGGGTTGAGCCGCGCGAGCGTGTGAAGATCGTCGACGAAGATGCGCATTTGCCAGCCGTGCTCGGCCGCGAGCTGGCGCGCAAGGCGCCAGCACACGCCGACGTCGCCGAAGTTATCGACCACAGCGCAAAAGAGGTCGCAAGCGACAATGCCGGTGCTCGCTGCCGGAGCGGGGGCGGAAGCGGACGCGGTTGACGAGGCCGACGGGCGAGCCGAAGGGCTTGGGCGGATGGAGGCGGGCATGGCGCGCGGCGTTAAGCGGGTGGGACGCATGCGTAAATGTTCTAAACTGGCGATTCTAGAGCACACCGCAGGCGCGGCATTGAAGCGCCGCGCGGCGCATTGCCCCCACATTCGCATGACCGAGTCCACCATCTCCGAAACCGCTTTCGAGCCGAAGAAAATTCTGGCCCAGTTGCCGCACATGCCGGGCGTCTACCGGTATTACGACAGGCTCGGCAACGTGCTCTACGTCGGCAAGGCGCGCGACCTGAAAAAGCGCGTTGCGAGCTATTTCACGAAGACGCTGCTCTCGCCGCGCATTGCGATGATGGTGACGCGCATCGCGCGCATCGAGACGACGGTGACGCGCTCCGAAGCCGAAGCGCTGTTGCTCGAGAACAATCTCATCAAGGCGCTGGCGCCGCGCTACAACATTCTCTTTCGCGACGACAAGTCCTACCCGTATCTGAAGCTCACGGGCCACCAGTACCCGCGCATGGCGTACTACCGCGGTGCCGTCGACAAGAAGAACCAGTACTTCGGGCCGTTTCCGAGCGCATGGGCCGTGCGCGAGAGTATCCAGATCCTGCAGCGCGTGTTTCAACTGCGCACGTGCGAGGACTCGGTGTTCAACAATCGCACGCGGCCGTGCCTGCTGCACCAGATCGGGCGCTGTACGGCGCCCTGCGTCGGTGCGATCAGCGAGGAGGACTACGCCCGCGACGTGGCGAACGCCTCACGCTTTTTGCTCGGCAGGCAAGGCGAGGTGATGAAGGAGCTCGAAGCGAAGATGCATGCGTTCGCGGCCGAGCTCAAGTTCGAGCAGGCGGCGGCCGTGCGCAACCAGATGAGCTCGCTCGCGACCGTGCTGCATCAGCAGGCGATCGATGTTGGCGGGGAAAGCGATGTCGACATCCTCGCGGTTGTCGCGCTAGGCGGAAAGGTCTGCGTGAACCTTGCGATGGTGCGCGGCGGGCGGCATCTTGGCGACAAGGCGTACTTCCCGGCCCATGTGGTAAGCGCGCTCGCTTCCGATGAGGCGGCGCTCGACGATGAGGCGGGTGGCGCAGGTGCAGGCGAGCTCGCCGCGCATGAAGGGCGCGAGGCCGACGCAGCGCGTCACGAAAGCCGCCAGGGCGCCGAGGGCCACAAGGGCCAGGAGGATCAAGCGGGCCAAGAGAACCAAGAGAGCGAGGAGGGCTACGATGAGCCCGACCCGCTCGCCCTCGCAAGCGAAATACCGCCGGAAACCGAGGCCGAGACTGAGACGGGAGCCCCATCGGATAGCGAATCCACCGATGAACCAGGTGCGCGAGCGGTGCAAAACGCCGGCGTCGAAGCCGAAGTGCTGGAAGCCTTCATCGCCCAGCACTATCTCGGCAACCGTATTCCGCCCGTCATCGTGGCGAGCCATGCGCCGGCGAACCGTGAGCTCATTGAGCTCCTGGCCGAGCAAGCCGGGCACAAGGTCACGCTGGTGCGCCAGCCCCAAGGCCAAAAGCGTGTCTGGCTCGGGATGGCCGAGCAAAACGCGCGGCTGGCGCTTGCGCGGCTCTTGTCGGAACAAGGCTCGCAGCACGCGCGCACGCGCGCGCTCGCCGAGACGCTCGGCCTGGAATGCGACGATCTCGCGCATCTGCGCATCGAATGCTTTGACATCAGCCATACGATGGGCGAGGCGACGCAGGCATCGTGCGTCGTGTACCGCGATCACAAGATGCAGCCGGGGGAGTACCGCCGCTACAACATCACGGGTATTACGCCCGGCGACGACTACGCCGCGATGCGCCAAGTGCTCACGCGCCGCTACGAAAAGATGGTCGAGCTTGCGGCCGTTGCGGCTGACGTGGCCGATGCGGCTGACGTGGCTGACGTGGCCGATGTGGCCGATGTGGCCGATGTGGCCGATGCCCCCGATTTGCCCGATGTGGCCGCGCCCCTCGCGCAAGGGGAGGGGGTTCGCCTCGAAGCAGGCGGGCGAGGCGCGCGGGCCGCGTCGGCCGGCGGCACGCTGCCCAACATCGTGCTCATCGATGGCGGCAAGGGACAGGTCGAGGTCGCGCGCCAGGTGTTCACCGAGCTCGGGCTCGATCGATCGATGCTGGTCGGCGTCGCCAAGGGCGAGGGCCGCAAGGTCGGCCTGGA
>DASZGN010000040.1:0-1831 GCA_035938775.1 Trinickia sp. | reverse complement strand
GTAAATGACATCGTCGATCGCGGCCCAATCGACGTTGGGATTGCGCTCGATCAGCGCTTTGATCGGCAATGCGCCGAGATCGTCTGCGCGAACGCCAGCCAATGCGCCGCCGTAGCGTCCGAACGGTGTGCGAATCGCGTCGCAGATGTAGGCGTTTTCCATCGTACGAATCTCCTGTGGTCGAAATTAAATACGTGGCGCGGCCGCGGCGAACTTGAGCGGCACGGGCGTAATGCTTTGCAATTCGTCGAAAGCGAGGCCCTCGACGATATCGATGACTTCAAGACCGTCCGGCGTGACGTCGATCACGGCGAGGTCGGTGTAGATGCGGTCGACGCAGGCGAGGCCCGTGAGCGGATAGTCGCAACGCTCGACAATCTTGCAAGCACCTGTCTTCGTCAGATGCTCGGTCATCACGAACACCTGCTTCGCGCCGATAGCGAGATCCATCGCGCCGCCGACGGCCGGAATGGCATCGGGCGCGCCGGTGTGCCAGTTGGCGAGATCGCCGCGCGCCGACACCTGAAACGCGCCGAGCACGCAGATGTCGAGATGGCCGCCGCGCATCATCGCGAACGAGTCGCCGTGATGAAAGAAGCTCCCACCGGTGCGAAGCGTGACCGGCTCCTTGCCGGCGTTGATTAGTTCGGGGTCCTCATCACCTGGCGCGGGCGCCGGGCCCATGCCGAGCAGGCCGTTCTCGCTGTGAAGGAATATCTCCCGCTCCTGCGGCAGGTAGTTCGCTACTTTGGTCGGCAAGCCGATGCCGAGGTTGACGTACGCGCCTTCGGGAATGTCCTGTGCGACACGTTGAGCCATCTGCTCGCGAGTCCATTTGTTCATCGAATGCTCCTTAAGCGGCTTGCGCGGCAGGCTGCGCGACGGCGACCACGCGCTGCACGAAAATGCCCGGCGTGACGATGGCTTCGGGGTCGAGCGCGCCAAGCGGCACGATCTCGCCGACTTGCGCGATGGTGACGGCTGCGGCCATGGCCATGATCGGCCCGAAATTGCGCGCGCTCTTGCGATAGACGAGATTGCCCCAGCGGTCCCCTCGATGCGCTTTGATCAACGCGAAGTCGGCCTTGATCGGATACTCGAGCACATAGTGCTTGCCGTCGATCTCGCGGGTTTCCTTGCCCTCGGCGAGCAGCGTGCCGTAGCCGGTCGGCGTGAATATGGCGCCGATGCCTGCGCCCGCGGCTTGAATGCGCGCGGCGAGGTTGCCTTGCGGCACAAGCTCGAGCTCGATTTCGCCGGCGCGGTAAAGCGCATCGAACACCTGCGAATCCGCCTGGCGCGGAAACGAGCAGACGATCTTGCGCACGCGGCGTGCCTTCAGCAGCGCGGCAAGACCCAGCTCGCCGTTGCCGGCGTTGTTGTTGACGATGGTGAGGTCTTTGGCGCCTTGCGCGATCAGCGCGTCGATCAGCTCGGCCGGCTGTCCTGCCGCACCGAATCCGCCGATCATCACGGTGGCGCCGTCGAAGATGCCCGCGACGGCTTCTTCGAGAGACGAAACGGTTTTATCGATCATGGGGGGGCTCCGCGCTCGCGAAGAGCGAGTCTGTCGTATCGGTGCTCAATGTAGAGGTGAAGCCTTCCGATGGTCAATGGCGATAATCGAAATACTGTTCGGTGATCGAACAGGTTTGGAAACGTCTAACTTGAATGTGGCATTCTGTTGTGCGATAGCCGAACGAAGGACTAGAATTCGCACATCTATCGATTCGACGACGAAGGACGGCCGCATGGGCAGACACACGGAAGACTTCCCTGACGAACCCGAAACGGAAAACGGCGGCACGCTTGACCCCTTGCACGGCGCGGG
>DASZGN010000039.1:0-4091 GCA_035938775.1 Trinickia sp. | reverse complement strand
CGACACCTCATAGCGCTCATAGCCCGCCGCGGCCGTGCGCTCGTGAATCCACTCCTGCATGTCGGCCGACGCGTCGTCGTCAGGCAGCGGCGGCGGAAACTTCGCGAACAGCGTGTTCGGCTCGAGCGTCAGATGATAAAGCGACAGGTGCGGCGGCGCGAACGACAGCGCCGTTTCGATATCGGCACGGCATTCCTCGAGCGTTTGCCGCGGCAGCGCGAACATCAGATCGAGATTGAAATTGTCGAAGTGCCGCGCGGCGATTTCGACGGCACGATGCGCGTCGCCCGTGTCGTGAATGCGCCCGAGCGCTTTCAAGTGCCCATCGTTGAAGCTTTGAATGCCAACCGACAAGCGGTTCACACCGCTCGCGCGAAACTGCGCGAACTTGTCGGCTTCGAACGTGCCGGGGTTCGCCTCGAGCGTGATTTCCGCATCCGCGTCGAGCGGCAAGAGCGCGCGCACATCGGAGAGCAATCGATCGAGCCCGCGCGCCGACAGCAGGCTCGGCGTGCCACCGCCGATGAAGACCGTATGCACCTGGCGCCCCCAGACGAGCGGCAAAGCATGTTCGAGGTCGGCACGCAACGCATCGAGGTAGTCGTCTTCCGGAAAACGCTCGCCCTTCCATTCATGCGAATTGAAGTCGCAGTAGGGGCACTTGCGCACGCACCACGGGAAATGCACGTAGAGGGCGAGCGGTGGCAGCGACGTCAGACTGATGCTGCCGGGTGCCAGAAATGCCTGCACGGAGCCGGCGCGGGTGCCGATCATTGCACTTCTCCCAGACGCGAAAGCAGCGCCTGCAACGCCTTCGCGCGATGGCTGCGCGCGTTCTTCACGGCGGGGTCGAGCTCCGCCGCGCTCGCGTTCAACTCAGGCACAAAAAAGTACGGGTCATAACCGAAGCCGTTCGCGCCGCGCGGCGCATCGAGAATCTCCCCATGCCAGCGGCCCTCGGCGATGAGCGGTTCGGGATCGTCGGCGTGCCGCACGAGCGCAAGCACACAGCAGAAGTACGCGCGCCGGTCGGGCTCGTCACGCAACTGCGCAATCAGCCGCGCGTTGTTTGCCGCATCGCTTTTCTCACCACCGGCGCGTTCTGCGTATCGCGCCGAATGCACGCCTGGCTCGCCACGCAGCGCGCGCACGCACAAGCCGGAATCGTCGGCGAGTGCCGGCAAGCCCGTCAGTCGCGCGGCATGGCGAGCCTTGGCAAGCGCGTTTTCGACGAATGTCGGGTGCGGCTCCTCGGCTTCGGGCACGCCGAGCGTGCACTGGGCAACAAGCTCGATTCCGGCCGCGCCGAGCAGAGCCGCGAACTCACGCAACTTTCCCGCATTGTTCGACGCAAGGACGACGCGGCCGATAGCGGCGCTCGCCGCCGTGCCCGCTGGTTCGCCGATTCGATCAATCACGCTTTATCTCCAGCGCTGTCTTTTGCTTGTCGATCAACGTGGCGATGCCACTTTGCGCAAGATCGAGCAGCGCATTCATCTCGTTGCGCGAGAAGGGCGTGCCTTCGGCCGTGCCCTGAATCTCGACGAAGCCGCCGGCACCCGTCATCACGACGTTCATGTCGGTATCGCAGCGCGAGTCTTCGTCGTAATCGAGATCGAGCACCGGCGTGCCTTGATAGACGCCGACCGAGATCGCCGCGACGTAATCGGTGATCGGCGATGTCTCGATGCGACCCGCCGCGATGAGCTTCGCCACCGCGTCGTGCGCGGCGACGAACGCGCCCGTGATGCTCGCCGTGCGGGTGCCGCCGTCGGCCTGGATCACGTCGCAGTCGATATGCAGCGTGCGCGGGCCGAGCCGCTCGAGATCGAACACGGCGCGCAGTGCGCGTCCAATCAGGCGCTGAATTTCCTGCGTGCGTCCTGTCTGCTTCCCGCGCGCGGCTTCGCGGTCGCTGCGCGTATGCGTCGCGCGCGGCAGCATGCCGTATTCGGCCGTCAGCCACCCCTGGCCGCGATCGCGCAGGAATTCGGGCACGCGCTCGGCAATGCTTGCCGTGCAGATCACTTTCGTATCGCCGAATTCGACAAGCACCGAGCCCTCCGCGTGCTTCGTGTAGTGGCGCGTGATGCGCACGTCGCGCAGGGCGTCGGGACGGCGTCCGCTCGGACGTTGGACGATTTCGGTCATGGTCGGTGGGCGAGAATGGGCAAAGGAGGGAAAGTCGTAATTTTACCGCCCATCGGAAACGCGCATGCGCTTAAGCCGCGGCGGCCGCAAGCACAGGCGCACGGGCAGGAGCACCTGGCAAAAATGGGATAATGCGCGTTCGACGCCTTCGGGCCCAGTGGGCTACGAAGCGGCTCCAACCAACCGGCCGGTGACGGCCCCAATCGCGAGACGGACGATGATCTACAGCATGACAGGCTACGCGAGCGCGACGCGCGAACTCGCAACTGCGGGCGCTGCCGGAGCCATGAGCGTATCGGTCGAACTGCGCACCGTGAATTCGCGTTTCCTGGACCTGAACTTCCGCATGCCCGAGGACGTGCGCACGTGCGAACCGACGCTGCGCGAGATGCTGATGGGCAAGCTTTCGCGCGGCAAGGTCGACATCCGCATCAACTTGCAGCGCAGCGAACAGACGGCGAGCGTCGGCGCGTTGAGCCGCGACGCGCTCGAGCAGCTCGCGGCACTCGAGCGGGCGGTCCTCGAATCGTTCGCCGGGGCAGAGCGCCTGCGCACCGGCGAAATCCTGCGCTGGCCCGGCGTGCTTGCCGAAAGCTCGGTGTCGGCGGATACGCTGCGCGATGCGGTGATCGCATGCGGCAAGCAGGCCGTGGTCGAGCTTATCGATGTGCGCGCACGAGAAGGCGCGCAACTGGCCGCAATGTTGCTCGGCAATGTGGCGGAGATGGAAGCGATCGTGCAGCGCATCACGCCGCTCGTGCCGGATCTGATTGCCCGGCATCAGCAGAAGATCGTCGAGCGTTTGCAAGAAGCCCTAGGCGTCGCCGCGCCGGATATGGCCGCCACGATCGTCTCGCGCGAAGAGATTGCCGAGCGCATCCGCCAGGAAGTGACGATGTACGGCATCCGCATCGATATCGCCGAAGAAATTTCGCGCCTCGGCGCGCATCTGAACGAGACGCGCCACGTGATCGAGAAGGGCGGCAAGGTCGGCAAGCGCCTCGACTTCATGATGCAGGAGCTCAATCGCGAGGCGAATACGCTCGGCTCGAAGGCAGCGGCCAAGGAGCTTGCCGACGCCTCGATGACGCTCAAGCTGCTTATCGAGCAGATGCGCGAACAAGTGCAAAACCTGGAGTAACGAGAACCGTGACCGACGCCTCGCATGAAACCGGCACGGCGCGCCAAGCGCCGCGCAACCCTTACGCTGGTGTGTACCCCGGCAATCTGTTCATGGTCGTCGCGCCCTCGGGTGCCGGCAAGTCGACGCTCGTGAACGCGCTGCTCGCGCAGGACCCGGCGATCCGTCTGTCGATTTCCTACACGACGCGCAAGCCGCGCCCCGGGGAACTCGACGGGCAGCATTACCACTTCACGACCGTCGACGATTTCCTCGCACGACATGCGAGCGGCGAGTTCCTCGAGAGTGCGGAAGTGCACGGCAATTACTACGCGACTTCCCGCCTGTGGATCGAAGAGCAGATGAAAAACGGCCACGACGTGCTGCTCGAAATCGATTGGCAGGGGGCGCAGCAGGTCAAGAAGCAATTTCGCAATGCGGTGGAGATTTTCATCCTGCCGCCGTCGCTCGAAGCGCTCGAAGTGCGCCTGAAAAAGCGCGGTCAGGACGAGCCGAAGGTCATCACGCGGCGTCTGCTTGCCGCGGGCAGCGAAATGGCGCACGCATCGGAAGCCGAGTACGTGCTGATCAACGAGCATTTCGAGCGCGCGCTTGCTGAGCTGCAATGTCTCGTCGCTGCGACGCGTCTGCGCTTCACGTCCCAGTACGCACGACATGCGGAGCTTTTCATCGAGCTCGGCATTCATTTGCCGCATCCCGAGTGAAGGCGAGCGCTTGCGCACATAAGGTAGAATGAGCAACATACTGAGAAGGAACTTCCAAACATGGCCCGCATTACCGTCGAAGACTGCCTGAAGCA
>DASZGN010000038.1:0-7379 GCA_035938775.1 Trinickia sp. | reverse complement strand
CTGCACGCCGATATCGAGCACGATGACGCCGACGACGAGCCCCGCGATGCTCGTCGACGACAAAGCGAAGATGACGAACGACGCGGCAACGAGCGCGATCGCGAGCGAGATGATGGCGCGCGGCCCGCGCTTGTCGGCCGTGCGGCCGGCAAGCGGCGCGGCGAGTGCGCCTGCCGCGCCCACTATGCCGAAGATGCCCGCGGCCTGCGGCCCCATATGAAACGGCGCGCCGGCAAGCAGCAGCGTGAGCACCGACCAGAACGCGCCGAATGCCGCAAAGAGCGCGGCGCCCGTGAACGACGCCTCACGCAATCCGGGCAACTCGACGGCGAGATGCCACATCGAGCCGAGCAACGCACCGTAGGGCAGCGTCGAGGTCGGCTTGCTCTTCGGCAACCGCATGGCGATGACGAGCGCGAGCGCAATGAGCGCCGCCACCGACGCGATGAACACCGCGCGCCAGCCGAAGTGTTCGGCGATGAGCCCGGCCGCCGTGCGCGCGAGCAGAATGCCGAGCAAGAGGCCGCTCATGACGGTGCCTACCGCATGTCCGCGCTGCGCGGGTGGCGCGAGCTCGGCGGCGAACGGCACGGCTTGCTGGGCGATCGTCGCCACCACGCCGATGGCAAGACTCGCCACGGCAAGCACAGCGAGCGTCGGCGCCGCGGCGGCCGCGCACAACGCGAGCACGAGCCCGGCGGTTTGCAGCAGGATGATGCGCTTGCGATCGTAGCGGTCGCCGAGCGGCGCGAGAAAAAGCATGCCGGCGGCGTAGCCGAGCTGCGTCGCTGTGGGCACTGCGCCGACCCACGACGCGCTCTCTTGAAACGAGGCGCGAAAGCTGTCGAGAAGCGGCTGGTTGTAGTAGATGTTGGCGACCGAAATGCCGGCGATCGTCGCGAGCAGGAGCAGCGTTGCGCGCGAGTAGGGGCTATCGGCGCCGCGGCCGGCCTGATCGATCGAATGGGACGCGGCTTGCGCGTCGCTGCCGTTGGAAGACATAGGTACCCGAGATGAGCGGTGGGACCGGCGCGCACGCATCCCACAATTGCCGGCGAAGGAGGCAGGCGAGCGCGCCGCGGAGCGCCGGAATCAGTCGATCAGCTTGCCGTCGGCTTCGTAAAACGGATACGGCCCCTCGCCTTCATCGACGTAGGCGTGATGCGTGACAATGCCCGTCGCGCGATCGTACCAATGCAGCGCGAAGGCGGGCGGCTCGAGCCGAAATGCCGATGGCGCATCTTTCCGCAAATCGAGCGCGACCTGGTGGGCCGGCGCCGGCACGGCGGACGCGATCGTACCGCCGAAGCGCGTGAAGATGGGCCGATGCACATGGCCGCAGATGACCCGCTCGACGTTGGGGTGCCGGCCGACGATCGCGGCGAGCCGCTCGGCGGCGGCCACGTCGAGCCGTTGCGAGTCCATATGACCGATGCCCGAGACGAAGGGCGGATGATGCAGCGCGACGACAACAGGCTTGCCGCGCGCAGCCTCGAGCGCCGCTTCGAGCCACGCGAGGCGCACATCGCACAGTGCACCGCTGCTTTGCCGCGGCACCTGCGAATCGAGCGCGATCAGGTGCAGCGAGCCGATGTCGACGGCGTACTGCACGAATTCGCCGCCCTGGCGCAGATAGGCATGATCGTCGAACACTTCGCGCAGCGCGCCGCGCTCGTCGTGATTGCCGACGAGCAGGTAATACGGCATGGCAAGCGGCGCGAGCAGCGCTTTGAGATGGCGGTACTCCTCGACGCTACCGAGATCGACCAGATCGCCGGTGATCACGACCGCCTCGGGTCGCGGCGCGAGCGCGTTGAGCCGCTCCACGCAGCGCGCCAGGTGCGCTGCGGTATCGACGCGCCGATAAGCGAGTGCGCCGGGGCGCTTGATGTGCAAATCACTGATTTGAGCCAACAACATGTGGGGATTGAGTCCTTTAAATCTTGAATGGGGTTCTTCTTCTTCTTTAGTTGCGGGGTACCGCGGGTTCCGTCCCGGCTTTACGCAAGGGCGATGAGTCCTTCCGGCGCAATCTCGATGCCGACCGCGGCACCGGGCGCGAGCGCGAAGCGTCCGGGCACGTCGACGATCAGCGCTTGCGGGGCCGCGCCGCTCACCGTCACGCGCGTGCGCTCGCCGAGAAACGACACAGTCTCGACGATACCGCGCAGCGACGCTTGGGCAGGCTCGACGAGCCGCGCGTCCTCGGGCCGGAAGAAAAGCTCGGGCGCGTCGCCGCGCTCGAATGCAGGCGGCAAGGCAACGCTGCCGCCGGTGGTGGCGAGTGTGCCGTCGCGCCATTGTCCTTCCAGCCGGTTGATCGTGCCGACGAACTGCGCGACGGCCCGGTTCGCCGGCCGGTAATAGATGTCGCGCGGCGTGCCGATCTGCTCGATGCGGCCGGCGCTCATCACGACGATGCGATCGCCGAGTTCCATCGCTTCGGCCTGATCGTGCGTGACATAGACCGTCGTCACGCCGAGCCCGCGCAAGAGCGCGTTCATGTCGCGGCGCAGCGTGTCGCGCAGGCGGGCATCGAGCGCGGTGAGGGGCTCGTCGAGCAGCAGCACGCGCGGTTCGCGCGCGAGCGCCCGGGCGAGCGCGACGCGCTGGCGCTGGCCGCCCGAAAGCTGGCCGATCGGTTTGCCGGCGTGCGCCTCGAGCTGCATCATCGCGAGCAGCTCGTCGACCCGGCGCCGCGCGAGCACCGGCTCCACCTTCGCGATCTTGAGCCCGTAGCCGACATTGCCGCGCACGGTGAGATTGGGAAAGAGCGCATAGCTCTGAAACACCATGCCGACTTGCCGGCGCTCGATCGGCAGGCGCGTGACGTCGTCATCGCCGAAGCGCACGGTGCCGCCCGCATCGGGGGATTCAAGCCCGGCGATGATGCGCAGCGTAGTGGTCTTGCCGCAACCGGAGGGCCCGAGCAGCACGAGTGTCTCGCCCGCGCCGATCGACAGATCGAGCGGCTCGAGCACGCGCGCGCCGTTGAAGGTCTTCGCGCAGCGAGAAAGCGCGATGGGAACGGGAGTGAGTTTCATCGAAGCGATCGACCGAACTGTGAAGAGGGCTAGCGGCTTGCCCGCGTGCGCGTGGGCGCGCGAAGGCGAAGGGCGCGTTGGCCGGTTGCGTCGAGGCCCAGCCACTGGGTGGCGATGAGCAGCGGCATCGTCATCAGGAAAAAGAGGATCGTGTACGCGCTGCCGATCTCGATGCGTAGCGACGCGTATGTATCGGCGAGCCCCACGGGCAGCGTCTTCGTGTTCGGCGTATGCAGCATCCAGGTCAGATTGAATTCGCCGATCGACAGCGTGAGCACGGCAAGCGCGCCGGCGACGATGCCGGGCCGCAGATTCGGCAGCACGATCGTCACGAAGCGCTGCAGGAACGTTGCCCCGAGGCTTGCCGCGCCTTCCTCGAGCGTGCGCAGATCGGCGCTCGCGGCGACGGCCGCCACGGCCCGCACCATGAAGGGCAGCGTGAAGACGACGTGGCCGACGACGATAAACGCGATGCTCGTGCGAAACGCCGTGAAGCCGCCGTAGACGACGATCAGCGCGAGCGCCGAGGCGAGCCCGGGCAGGGCGATCGGCAGCACGAGCAGCTCTTCGATGAGACGCGCGGCGCGCGTCTTGCTGCGCGCGAGCGCATAGGCGGCGGGCACGCCGGTCAAGAGCGTAATCGCCAGCGTCGCGGCGGCCACCTCGAGCGAGAGGAAGACCGACGTGTGGTACTGCGTCCATACCTCGTCGAGCCAGCGCAGCGTGAGGCCGCTTCCTACCCCTCGAAAGTAGTTGACCGTCAGACCGGCGAGGATCGACATCACGACGGGCACGACGAGAAACGCGCAGATCGCGAGCGTGACGGCCCATTGCCCGAGCGCGATGAAGCGCCGCGGCGAGAGGATTGCCGACACGCGTCGCACGCGGCTTTGCGCGGATAAGTGGGCGGGCAACTGCAGGCTCATGATTGCTGCCCCCTCACGCGGTGGCCGCGACGGCCGAGCCCGTCGCGCTGCGCGCGAGCGCGAGCACGAGCCAGGTGACGAGGCCGAGCAGTACCGAGAGGCCCGCCGCGGTCACCATGTTCGCGTTCAGGGTGAACTCGGTGTAGATCGTCATCGGCAGGACGTCGATGTCGGTGGCGAGCGTAAATGCCGTGCCGAAGGCGCCCATCGCAGTGGCGAAGCAGATGGCGCCGGCCGCGACGAGCCCGGGCGCGAGCCCGGGAAGCACCACGTCGCGCATGATCTGCCACGGCGAGGCGCCGAGCGAGCGGGCGGCTTCCTCGAGCGAGCGGTCGAGCTTCGTCGCCGAGGCCATGACCGTCACGATCACGCGCGGAATCGAAAAGTAGAGATAGCCGCAAAAGAGGCCCGTCATCGAATAGGCGAACACCCATTTATCGCCCGTAAGCCTTGCGGTGATCGCGCCGATCAAGCCCTGCCGTCCCGCGAGCATGATGACCATGAAGCCCACCACGACGCCGGGGAATGCAAGCGGAAACGTCAGCAGCGCGACGAGCGCGCGCTTGGCGGGAAAGTTGCTGCGGGCGAGCAGCAGACCGGCAATCACGGACAAGACGAGTGTCGCACCCGTCACGGCCGCCGAAAGCGCGACGGTCGCGCCGAGGCTGCCCATGTAGCGAGGGTTCGTGAGTAGCGCACGGTAGGTGGCCCACGCGTGGCCGTCGGCGCTCGCCTGAACGAGCACGCCCATCGGCAGCAGCCAGAACGCGGCAAAAAGCGCGAGCGCGGGCGCGAGAAACGCGATGCGCCAGCGCAAGTTGAAGGTGATGTCGTGCATGATTCAAGCCGCATACGCGGCGTCCGAGGTGCGCGGGCGCGGCTTCGCGGGCGAGGCGGCCAATGCGCCTGCCCGCTTGACCCATTTAGTGCATGACCTGCAGATACTTTTCGCCGAAACCCTTTTGCTTTTCGGCCATCTGCCCGAAGTCGACGGGCTTGGCGCGCGCGTAGTCGCTTGCCGGCAGAAACTTGCCGGCGGCGTCCTGGCTCATCGCGCCGGCGCGCACCGGGCGCAGATAGGCGTTGGCCCAGAGCTTCTGGCCTTCGTCGGAGAGCACGAAATCGAGCACTTTCTTGCCGTTCGCCTCATGCGGCGCGCCCTTCACGAGACTCATGACGTACGGCACCGAGATCGTGCCTTCGGTCGGAATCACGAATTCGACGTTCGCGTGATCCTTGTACTTCGCCCGATAGGCATCGAAATCGTAGTCGAGCAGGATGGGAATTTCGCCCGAGAGCACGCGCGCATAGGCCGTCTGCTTCGGCACGATGGGCGCATTCGCTTTGAGCTTGCGGAACCAGTCGAGCCCCGGCCCGAAGTTCTCGAACGAGCCGCCGAGCGCCTGATTGACGGCGACGGCGCCGGCGTAGCCGACGAACGCGCTCGATGGATCGAGGTAGCCCACCATGCCCTTGTACTCGGGCTTGAGCAAGTCGGCCCACGAACGCGGCACGGGCTTGCCTTCGAGCGCGTCCTTATTGACGAAAAAGCCGAGCGTGCCCGAGTGGATGGCGAACCAGTAGCCTTGCGGATCCTTCAGGGTAGCGGGGATGTCGTCCCAATGCGCGGGCTTGTACGGCTGGACCACGCCTTTGTCCTTCGCCTGGAACGCCGAGGACACGCCGAGATAGACGACGTCGGCCACCGGGCTCTTTTGCTCGGCGATCAGCTGGGCGATTGCCTGGCCCGAATTCTTGTTGTCGGACGGCACGCTGATGCCGGTCTTCTCGCGGATCGCCTGCAACTGGCTTGCCCAGTCGGCCCATTCCGGCGGGCAGTTGTAGCAGATCGCCGTGTCTTCGGCTTGCGCCTGGCCGGAGAAGGGCAGCGCGACCGCGAAAACGGCCGCGGCGCATGCCAGCCGGGCGAAGCGCGTGCGAAGGGAAGATGAGCGACGTGTCACGTGTGGTCTCCTTGAGTGCAGGGGATGGGACGTCGATGAAATGCGCGCCGCCCGATGCGGCGCGGCGCGCGAAAGGTGCGCCTCGCGTGGCCTGTCTTACGCGGCGGGCTCGGCGGGCAGCGCCGTGCCGGCCTCGCCGGAAAGCGCGGCGATCGTTTCGGCTTCGCGCAGCGTATGCGGCAGCGTGAGAGAGAGCGAGTCGCCGTCGTCGGCGCCCGCGATGCGCGCCATCAGGCGCCGCCATGCCGCGCAGCCGATCTCGCGGTTCGGTGTGCACACGCTCGCGAGCGGCGGCGAAAGCAGTTCCCCGACCGAAAGCCCGTCGAAGCCGAGAATCGACATGTCCTCGGGCACCGTGAAGTGCGCCTGGCGCAGGCCGCGCATGACGACCATCGCCAGCAAGTCGTTGCTGCAAAAGAGCGCGGTGGGCCGCGTGGGGCCCGATGTGAGGTGGGCGAGCACGGAAGGCGCGAGCTCGTCCGCGTTGAAGTCGACTTCCAGCGCGGGCGCGGGTGTGAGACCGGCCTGGCGCATCGCATCCGCGTAGCCGCGATAGCGCAGCCGGGCGCGATCCGATTCGGCCAGCGTGCCGGCCAGCATCAGCACGCGGTCGTGGCCACGCTGGATCAGCATGCGCACGCCGTCGAAGGCGGCGCGGCGGTTGTCCACCGAAACCGACGGACGGCGCACCGTGTCGTTATGCATCAGCACGTAGAGCTTGCCTTCGTGGTCGAGCTCGTCGAGCAGCGGGTGCGTATCCGCGTCCGCCACGGTGAGAATGAGCCCCTCGACGCGCTGCGCGAGCAACGTCTCGATCGCATGGCGTTCGCGCTCGGCATCGTATTGGGTCGTCATCAGCATCAGCCGGTAGCCCTGGCTCGCCGCGAGCTCGTCGATGCCTTGCAGGCATTCCGCGAACACGGGATTGGCGAGCGTCGGCAAGACGACCCCGATCAGGCGGGTGCGCTCGCCGCGCAATTGACGACCGAGCGGGCTCGGGCGGAACTGAAGCGCCTCGATGGCCTCGCGAATCTTCGCGAGCGTGACGCGGTTAACGGTATGCGGGGCGTTGATCGCGCGGGAAACCGTCGCAATCGAGAAGCCCGCGTAAGCGGCCACGTCCTTGATCGTATGTTTCATTGCAGTCGGCAGAGTCCGAGGATCTGGGCTGAAAACGTTTACGTAACGGAGATTATCGAGGTCGATTATGACCGAGCCATGACGCTTTTGCCTAAAGAATTGGCTCAAAAAGATGAACTTTCGGCTTGGCGGGGCTCTCGCGGCGAGGGCATAATCGGTCGCGATTCGGCGCCGGTGCGGGCGCGCCGGCCAAATCTTCGTTCCTCCTACCCGTTATCAAATAGAAAGGATTCGACGCGTGAGCCTTTGGTTCTTGATTTTTTTGAGCGTCCTGCAAGGCGTCACCGAGCTTTTCCCGGTCAGCA
>DASZGN010000037.1:0-12815 GCA_035938775.1 Trinickia sp. | reverse complement strand
ATGCAGGTCGTGGCGACGACACAGCAACCTTCGACAACGGACTCCTATTACGTCAATGACGGCCAGGGAGACTTCACGGTAGTGAACGACGTCGACCCCGCTGCCGATGTCTGCTCGAGCACGACCGATCAGGCGCGCATGTCAGGCAAGAACATCGGCGATCTGCTCAATGCAGGCAACGTGGCGTGGGGCAACTTCATGGGCGGTTTCAATCTGTCGACGACGAACAGCAACGGCACGACCGGTTGTAACCGCAGTACCCATTCGAGCGTGACCGCCAGCACATCCGCCGACTACATCCCGCACCACAACGGCTTCCAATACTTTGCATCGACCGCTAACCCGAAACACGCGCGTCCGAACTCGACGGCGGCGATCGGCTATACAGTGCAGCCCGGCAGCACCACGCCCGATCCGGCGAATCATCAATACGACATCGACGATTTCTTTGGGGCCGTCAGCGCCGGCAACCTTCCGTCGGTCAGCTTCCTCAAGGCGAGCGCGTATCAGGACGGCCATGCCGGCTACTCGAACCCGCTCGACGAGCAAGCTTTCGTCACGAAGGTCGTCAACTTCCTTCAGCAACAACCCGCTTGGGCGAACACGGCGGTAATCGTCTCGTGGGACGACTCCGGCGGATGGTATGACCATGCATTTGCGACGCCGACGTCAAGTTCGTTCGATTCCGTCGCCGATCAGTTGAACGGCCCGGGCGTTTGCGGTTCCGGTACGCAGCCACAGGGCGTGAACGGTACGCCTGTGAATGGGCGTTGCGGCCCCGGCCCGCGCATTCCGTTTCTCGTGATTTCGCCGTGGGCAAAGCGCAACTTCATCGACCACACGCGGATCTCGCAGGCATCCATCGTGCGCTTTATCGAAGACAACTGGCTGGGCGGCCAACGTCTCGGCGGTGGATCGTTCGATGCGACTACAGGCGACGTTGGCAACATGTTCGACTTCAATAGCAACGCAGATGTTATCCCGCTCTTTCTCGACCCTGCATTGGGCACGGCGGTCGCGACGCCACCGCCAAGCTGAGCGATGACCTCTGTGTCGACAAAGAGCGTCGCGCACAAGACCGCACACGTGAGGCACTTTTCGCACGAGCGGGCGACGCGCACCATAAAAAAAACCCGCGAGCTTTAGAGGCCCGCGGGTTTTGCTTCAAAGACGCTTTGTTACGCCCGATTACGCAGCGGCGGCGTCCTTCAGCTTCTTCAGCGGGCGCGCCTTGATGCGCACGGAGGCCGGCTTCGCCGGGAACCAGCGCTCTTCACCCGTGAACGGGTCTTTGCCGAAGCGCTTCTTCTTGGCCGGAACCGCTTGCACGACGATCTTCAAAAGACCGGACAGCGTGAATTCGCCAGCGCCCTTCTTGTGAACCGAGCCGAGGATCGTGTCTTCGAGCGCGGCCAGCACGGCCTTCACGGACTTCGGCTCGACAGCGGCACGCTCCGCGAGGTGGGCAGCCAGCGAGGCCTTCGTGAAGGTGTCCTTGACCGGCGACGCTGCGCCGGACGCCTTCACGGCGACCTTCTTAACCGCAACCTTTTTCGCGGGCACTTTCTTGGCAGCCGCTTTTTTCGCCGGTGCGACGGCAGCCTTTTTCGTCGTAAGCTTCTTTGCGGGAGTCGTCATGTTTCTCCTACCTGTTGGTCGTTGAACGCACGAAGCGCACGCGATGCGCGCCGCTTCAACGCCGGATTCTACAAGCGCCGCGCAGCTTCATGCATCTCTTTTATGATTTCGCATCGCTTTTAAGGCAGGATTTGTTGCGTTCGGCAGACTGTCCCCGCGTTTAGCGGCTCATCGCCGACAGCATCGGTGCCGCTACGCGATGAGATCAAAGGGTTTGCCCGAGTTGGGCGAACCCTTTCACGCCATGCCGAAAGCCGGATCGCTCACGCTCGCACGGCCCGTTTCGACGTGCCCCGCAAGCGCTCTTTCGAACGACGAGTCGGTGTCGACGCTCACGCGCAAGTCGTACCAGCCGTAAAAATCGCGTAAATCCACCTGGACGTCGGCACTTTCACCGCCCGCCACTCTCCTCTTGACGCTCGTCTGGGCGTAGTCGTTAAAGACGGTGAACTCGCACGCGGCCGTGCCGAAGTTGTTTAAAGTGAGCGCGATGTTGCCGTTCGCGACGTCATAGACTTCCGTCACTTCGGGCCATGCAATCGCCGCGCTCGGCCGATGCGTTGCCTCGACCTTGCCCGAGAAGCGGCGCTCGAAGCCGTTCGGACCGTGTACGGCGAAGCGATAGCTGCCGCCCAGGCCGAGCGCCAGCCGATCGTCGAGGCGCTTATTCGCTTCGACCGTATAGGCGCGTGGCGCATCGATGCTGAAGCCTCGATAAACGAGGAACGATGCGCCCGCCTCGCCCTTGTTGACGAACTCGAGATGAAACGAAGACGCTTGCGCTTGTCCGCGCACGAAGAGCGCATAAGGCAGTGGGCGTGCCGGGCGCACGCCGGGCTCTTGCTTGGGCTTCGTTTGCAAAAGCGGCGGCAGCGGGATGTAGTCGATATGACGCTCCCGATCGGGCGGCACGTAGGCGCTCGTGCTTGGCAGCAAGGCAAGCGCCGCGTTCGGGTTCGCGAAGTCGAATGCGCGCGTGAGATCGCCGCATACGGCACGACGCCAAGGCGTGATATTCGTCGCACGCACGTTGTACTTGTCGCCAAAACGCCGCTCGATGAAGCGAATGATCGAAGTATGGTCGAATGTCTCCGAGCACACCCATCCCCCCTTCGACCATGGGGAAACGACGATCATCGGCACGCGCGGCCCAAGTCCGTAGGGACCGGCGACATAACCCGCCTTGCCGCCGAAGTATTCGTTGACCGTATCGACACTTGAGGCGCCCATCACGCTGGCGAACGGCGCGACAGGCGGTGCGACGTGATCGAAAAAGCCGTCGTTTTCATCGTAAGTGATGAAAAGCGCCGTCTTGCTCCAGACTTCAGGGTTCGACGTGAGCGCCTGCAGCACTTGATCGATATACCAGGCACCGTAATTCGCCGGCCAGTTCGGGTGCTCCGAGTAGGCCTCGGGTGCGACGATCCATGAAACCTGCGGCAGTCTGTTGTTCTCGACATCCGCCTTCAGAATATCGAAGTAGCCGCCGCCCGCGGCCGCGTTCGTCCCCGTGCGCGCGTTGTCGTAAAGCGGCGTGCCGGGTGGTGCATTGCGGTACTGATTGAAGTAGAGCAGCGAGTTGTCGCCGTAATTGCCGATATACGCGTTGGAGGTATAACCCCACGAACCCTTGGCGTCGAGCCCCGTGCCGATGTCTTGATACACCTTCCACGAGATGCCCGCCGCCTGCAGCACCTCGGGATAGGTCGTCCATGAATAGCCGGCCTCGGAGTTGTCGACGACGGGGCCGCCACCGTTGCCGTCGTTGCCGACCCAGCCCGTCCACATGTAGTAACGGTTCGGGTCCGTCGCCATCATTGCCGATGAGTGGTACGCATCGCAAATCGTGAATGCGTCGGCAAGCTGATAGTGAAACGGGATGTCCTCGCGCGTGAGATAGGCCATCGTCGTCGGCCCTTTCGCGCTCACCCATTGGTCGTAGCGGCCGTCGTTCCACGCGGCGTGCGTCGTGCCCCAATCGTGCGCGAGGCCCTGCAGGAACTGCATGCCGAGATCCGGCGCATTCGGCCTGAACGGCAGGACGTAGCCGAGATAGCCCAGCAACGGCTGAAACCACACGGGCATGCCGGTGGGCAGATTGATCGCGTGCCGATCGCCGTAACCGCGCACGCCGCGCAGCGTACCGAAGTAATGGTCGAACGAGCGGTTCTCCTGCATCAGGATGACGATGTGCTCGACGTCGTCAATGCTGCGGGTCGCGTCGTTGGCGGGAATCGCCAGCGCATTGCGCACGCCGGCAGGCAGAGCGCCCATCGCGGCAGCGGCGCCCGCCGCTTGAGCGGCGGCGCGAAGGAAGTCACGGCGGCTATTCGATGTCATTTTCGTTTTCGGCACGTGAGTAAGCGCCCTGAATTGTCGTGGCCGCAGCGCTCGGCGAACACGCGCGAGCACGCGCCACCGATGCCTTTACGACGACCGGCCGGAATGGCTCGCGTAGCCGCGCAGATAGGCGTCGAACTGGCCGCCGATCTCGGGGTGGCGCAACGCGAATTCGACCGTCGCCTTCAAATAGCCGAGCTTGCTGCCGCAATCGAAGCGGGTGCCGAAATAGCGATACGCCAGTACTTGCTCTTGTTCGAGCAGCGTGTGCAGCGCATCGGTCAATTGCAATTCGCCCAGTACAGCAGGTTCGAGTGTGCGCAAATGCGCGAAGATGCTCGGCATCAACACGTAGCGCCCGACAACACCGAGATTTGACGGCGCCGTCTCAGGTGCCGGCTTCTCGACGATGCCGGTGAGCTTGAAGATGTTCTCCTCCCATTCCCGCCCTTCGACGACGCCGTACGCGCGGCTATCTTCCCGCACGATCGTTTCGACGCCGATGATGGTGCTGTGATAGTGGTTGAAGACATCGATCATCTGCTTCATGACGGGCTCGGTGCTGTGCAACAGATCGTCGGCGAGGATGACGGCGAATGGCGAGTCGGCGACGAGCTTCTCCGCGCATAGCACTGCGTGGCCCAAGCCGCGCGCCGTGGGCTGGCGCACGTAAAAGCAGTCGACATGACTCGGCTTGATGCCGCGCACGAGCTCGAGCAACCTGTCTTTGCCGCGCGCTTCGAGCTCCGCCTCGATCTCGTACGAAGTGTCGAAATGATCTTCGATCGCGCGCTTGCCGCGGCCCGTCACGAAGATGAGCTCGGTGATGCCGGCCTCGATCGCCTCTTCCACCGCGTACTGAATCAGCGGCTTATCGACAACGGGCAGCATCTCCTTCGGGCTCGCCTTGGTGGCCGGCAGAAATCGCGTGCCCAGTCCCGCCACCGGAAACACCGCTTTGGTGACTTTCAACATCGTTCGTTCCCCTTAGGGATTGTCATTGAAAGGCTCGTTTGGACGCTGCACCAAAACGAATGGAAAACGCTCCTTCCCTGAGTGAGCTGTCGTTAAACGCAAGCTATCACGAAAAAATGCGCTCATTAATCGTCGAGCGCACGATGCGAATTCTTTACTTGATTGCGCCGCAATGCAGCTATCCGTTTAAATAGTTTCCGTGTGCGCGCGTGTCTTCAGGAACGCTGCACTCGTCCATGCCCCGTGGCGTCCAAAAAGACACTTTGCAACGCATGGTCGACGCTAGCGATAAAGCGCTCGCGAAAATGCGCGGCCGAAAAGCACTCAGCGTTCGCGCGGCAATCCCGCGCCGAAAACCGCTCGCCGTTGCGCTCGAATTCGCGCACCGCCGCGGCGATCGCGCTCGCACTCTGCGTGCTGAAGAAGAGCCCGGTCGGCCGCGTTTGCGACGCGTCGCGCACGGTTTCGCGCGCGCCGCCCTTGCCGAATGCGATGACGGGTGTGCCGCACGCCTGCGCTTCGACAGGCGCAATGCCGAAATCCTCCTCGGCCGCGAATACGAACGCTTTGGCGCGGCGCATGTATTCATGCAGCACGTCGAACGGCTGATAACCCAGGATCTCGACGTTGGCGCCCGCCCTCGCTCGAATGACGCTCATTTGAGGACCGTCGCCAATGACGACGAGCTTCTTGTCCGGCATGCCGGCGAACGCCTCGACGATAAGATCGATTTTCTTGTACGGCACCATCCGTGAGGCCGTCAGATAGAACGGCTCCTTACGCTCGTTAAGTGAGAACGCGTCGACATCGACAGGCGGATAGATCACTTGCGCATCGCGCTGATAGACCTTCTTGATCCGCCGCGCGATGAATTCGGAGTTGGCGATGAAATGATCCACGGAGTTTGCTGTGCGAATGTCCCAGTTGCGGATGTAGTGCAGCACGATGCGCGCGAAGGCCGAACGGACGCCACGCGTAAGCTTCGATTGCTCGAGGTACTGATGCTGCAAATCCCAGGCATAGCGAATCGGCGAGTGCACGTAGCTGACATGCACCTGATCGGGGCCGGTCAGCACACCTTTGGATACCGCGTGGCTACTCGAAATGACGAGATCGTACGCACTCAGATCAAGCTGTTCGATCGCAAGCGGCATGAGTGGCAAGTACGCGCGATAGCGTGAGCGGGCGAACGGCAAACGCTGAATGAACGAAGTCGTCGCACGCTTGCCGCGCAAAAACGCGCGATCTTCGACAAAGTCGACCAGACTGAACAGGTCGGCATCGGGAAAGCAGTCGATGATCTGCTCGAGTACGCGCTCGGCACCGGCATAGGTGACGAGCCAGTCATGCACGATTGCCACGCGCGGCGCGCGCGTCGACGGCGCCGGCAACGCCGACGAATTGATGGCGCGTCGCGCGTCGGCTTGAGTAATGCGTGTAACGGTGACGTCAGCGACGATTTCATGACTCATGCGCTTCTCCTCCAAGCGCATTCAGACTACAAGCAAAGTATTCGGCGTAAAGCCACAATTAATGTCAAAAAAACGTTGGCGCTCGGGCACTCGTACGAATTGCTTATGTAGCGGTCGTAGCGGTACTTTTTTGCCGCTTCATTGGCGCCCTCGCGCCGATGGCATGTTCCCCGGCGGCACACCCGCCGTCGTCACGGTCGGCACCCATGCCGCGAATTCGGTGTCCAATGGCACAGGTAACTGCCGCATGTAATTCCAATAGCCGGTGTAGTCGCCGCTACGAAAGAGTGGCAGCACTGTCGCAATGACCTCAGGGTGACGCTCGAACATGAAGCGAACCGCCATATAGCCCCACCGATACGCGCGATTGACATAGTCGTCCATTCCATAGGTGTTGCCGAAGACGTCCGTGAGACGGTATTGGCCCGTCTTCGCGGCATCAATCGATTCCTGATCGTCGTTTTCTCGCGAGATGTATTCGGCGAGTCCCTCCAGCCACCACACCACTGGCACCTGCGTTTCCTGCTCGAAATCGCCTTCCATGTCGAAGCGACCGTCAAGGTAGTGCACGTATTCGTGCTTCAGGTTCCAGATTTCGAATTGCGGCCTGAGCCAAGTAGCCTCAAAGGCAATGAAGCGCGCTTGATTGCCTGGCGAACTCGGCTCGCCTTCGATATAGATGCCACCGTTGTTCGTATCGTTGCCAAACAGCGTGGGCGAGTAGTTCTCGTACTCGGCGTTGCTCGAGAAGACCACGACTTCCAGCGTACGGTTCAGATCATTCGCCACCGGCGTCATGTTCGTATGCAGCATCGCGTGGAAGTAAGGGGCTTCGGTTTCCATCAACGCGCACGCCTGAGACGCCTCGTCGCTTGTCAGCTCCTCTGTACGCAAATGGACGGTGCCGTCGGCACAGTCATAGCGCTTCGAGAGGATCGCATCGGCTAGCGGCGCTTCAAAGCCGCACGTCCCGTAAAGACTGCAATTCGCGTTGTCGTAGCTTTTGACCGCTTGCGCCGCCGTCAACCAGATCAGCCTGTCCGGCCCCGTCATCGTCGAATGTGCAAGCGCGTGCTTGAGCATCGGGCGCACCGTCGGCAGCAAAGCGGGGTGCATCGCGAAGCGAAACGCTTCGGCCGCGGCCTGGTTCAGTTGATAGCTCGCGCGATTGTCGTTGATGAGGCTCGGCTCGTTCGCCGCGACGAACGCGTAGAGTGTCGTCGCGTAGGAGGGGTTGTGCTCGATTTGCGGCAACGCGTCGTCGCGATAGTGCGAGTAGAAGAAGACTTTCAATATCCCCGTGAAGCCATAGCCTACGTTCGGATCGTCGAGCGCGCGCGCCGCATCGGGCCGTGTCGACGAGTTGGTAAAGCGCGCCACTCGTTCCCGCAAGACATCGAGATAGTGTGCTTCGTCGTGCATGTTCGTGATCAGCGTCACGACTTCGCCGGCCGTGGTCGTTGCCGCGTCGTTCGGCGTGAACAGCTCTCTGCCCGCAACGAGCAGCATGATCGCCGGCCGCAACGTGGCTGCCACGGTCGGCGAAATGGCGGCGATGTGCCCCGTGTTCGCGAGGTAGTAGGCCGCGCGCAGAAACAGCGTGAGATTCAGCAACGCGCCATCGTTCGAGCGGTAGAGCGCACTCTCGCTGACGAAGCGATCGGCGAGAGCGCTCACGTTTTGTGGCGCGAAAATCGTGGCCGCCAATTCGGGGGGCACCGAAAAGAGTTGATTTGCGCAATCCGAGTCGGGCAGGTTTGCCACATATTGGGCAAGCGCGGCACCATGATAGGCGGCGAGCGCATTCATGTCGTGACAATCAACGCTCGCGCCAGATCCGTGGCCATGCGCTTCTACATATTGCCGGCGCATGGCCGGTGTCATCAGCTCGGGGCGAAGCCGGCCGGAAGGCGGGAGATCGTAAAGCCACTCCTCGCGCGAACGAGGCAGTAGCGCCGGCGGGCGCGGCATGGGCAAGAGACTTGGCGCTTGCACCTTGTTGCCGTTATCGAGTGCCGGCTGCTGCGCGATCGCGTGGCCGCTTGCATGGGTCGTCAGAGTCAGAGTCGTCAATAAGAGCACAAGCGCCGCAATGCCCGCCCTGTTCGCGAATAACCGCATCGTCGTCTCCTCGATCGTTTGCGCGCGCGGCTCTCGCCGACGCGTGGCGCTCGCCGACGGAAAAAGCGTCGGCGGGGCCCCACTCTATTGAGCGGCCCACTTTGGAGACAACTGCCTGATGTATTAGCTGATTGTTCTGCTTGCGACTCGCGCGCTTCCTCGCGATACCCGACGTTCAACTGCAGCTTCATGTTGATCGGTTCAAATCCGGGTTTGCCCGGATCTCTCGGGGAAAAGGTGAGGGTTTTCGGGAGGGCTGCTCGAGCGGCAGACGAGGCGCCGGACAAGTCACGGCCAGCAAGGCTTTGCGCGTGGCTCGTCAGCGCGGCACCGCGCTAAAGGTGAGTGTTTTCGGGGAGTGAATGAGGCGGGCGCTTAAATCCATGCGCGACGCGTGCGCCATGCGCGACGCGTGCGCGATTCGCTTAACGGTTGTCGAAGAAACTCGCCACGACCGAGCGCTTGATGTCCGCAAACGATGAGCGCCATTGAGTCGGCGACGCCCGGTTCGGTGTCGAAGTCGACACTGATCCTTGCGCGCTTACAAATAGAACGCGTCGGGCAGTTGCTCACGCGCCGTGGTGTCGCGCGTGAGGCCGCGCAGATTGCCAAGCCGGATCGGCAGATCCGGGCCACCCAGCTCGATGATGACCTGACGGCACGCGCCGCAAGGCGCGATAGGCCCTTCGGTGTCGCCGATGACCGCTAGCGCCTTGCATTGACCGCGCCCATAGCCTGCGGCGATTGCGCTGAAAAACGCGGTGCGCTCGGCGCAATTGCACAGTCCATACGACGCATTTTCGACATTGCAGCCGTTAAAGACCTGACCGTCGTTCATGAGCAATGCCGCGCCCACCTTGAATTTCGAATAGGGCGCGTAGGCGTTTTCACGCGCGGCACTCGCGCATTTGAGCAACTCGTCCAGCGTCATTGCCGCGGCTCCTTTCATTAGACCGGGAACGCCACGAACATGCCCGCGATCGTCGCGCTCATCAAATTGGAAAGCGTGGCCGCCAGCACCACGCGCAACCCGTAGCGCGCCACTTCCGCCCGGCGTTCGGGCGCAACGGCAGTAAAGCCGCCGGTCAGCACCGCGATAGACGAAAAGTTGGCGAAGCCGCACAGGGCAAACGACAAGATCGCGAGCGTGCGCGGATCGAGCGCTTGCAAACCCGCCGCGCTGACGCTCGCGGCATCTTTCAGATACGGCGATAGCGACGCATAAGCCACGAATTCGTTGAGGATGAGCTTTTGCCCGAGAAAGTTGCCCGCAAGCGCGGCCTCGTGCCACGGCACACCGATCAAATAGGCGAGCGGCGCGAACACCGTGCCGAGCAGCGACTGCATCGTCACCTGCGGGTGCCCGAACCAGCCTCCGATGCCGCCGACGATGCCGTTCAACAAAGCAATGAGACCGACAAAAGCGATCAGCATTGCGCCCACCATGACGGCGATCTTGAGTCCGACGAGCGCGCCCGAGCTCGTCGCCTCGATCACATTGGCGGGGCGCCGCTCGTCGAAGCTCAAATGTTCGAGCTGCACGCGGCTCGGTTCGATGCTGGGGTGAATGATCTTGGCGAATAGCAAGCCGCCCGGCACGGCCATGAACGACGCGGCCAACAGGTATTCGACGCGCACGCCGAGGCCCGCATAGCCCGCAAGCACGGAGCCCGCGACGGCCGCCATACCGCTCGACATGACAGCGAAAAGCTCGGCGCCCGTCATGTCGCGTGCGAACGGCTTCACAACCGCGGGCATTTCGCTTTGCCCCAGAAAAATCGTTGCGACCGCCGAGAACGATTCGAGCTTCGATACACCCAGGAGCCGCTGGAAGACCGTGCCGAGCGCGATCACGATCCAGCGCATGACGCCCAGGTAATAGAGCACTGAAATCAGCGCGGTGACAAAAATGATGGCCGGCAGCACGCGCACGGCAAACACGAAGCCGCCCTCCCCGAACAAGTCGAACATCTTCGACTGAACGAGGCCGCCGAACAAGAATTCGATGCCGGCATTGCCGTAGCCAAGCACCTCGTTCACGCCGGCAGCCATCTTGGCGAGCGCGGCTTTGCCCACCGGCACGAAGAGCACGAACGCGCCGATGCCGATTTGCGCAGCGAGCGCGGTGACGATGGTGCGTGGACGGACAGCGCGGCGGTTGGTCGAAAAAACGAATGCGATGAGCAGCAGGACAGCCATGCCCATGAGGTTTCTTGCGATCAGGCCCATCTCTCTTTATTTGTTGTTGGAAGTTGCGGCGATGCTAAACGAAACAGCCGCCGAACGAAATTGCAGCAATAAAGCGGGCGTTCGGCGACAGCGGCACCCGTTGCGACCTTTCGTCAGCCGATCAGAAATCTTTCGCGCCGCTTGCCGAGCCATGCCGGCACACGCCCGCGCCCGCTCCACGTCTGACCTGTCTTCGGATTGCGGTATTTCGGCGGCAACCCTCCCGACTTGCCCGATTTGGGCGCGGCGGCACGCTTGCTCGAAAAGCCCAGTTCCTCGGCCGTGATCTCATATGCCGCTATCTGCTCCTTGATCTGCGCAATGACGGCCGCCAGCTCCTTTTCGCGTGCCGCTTCCATTTGGGCCTGAACCTTCTCTAGTTGCGCGGTAAGCTGCTTATACGTCGCCATGAAAAATCGCCTCCTTGTCGTTTGTCGATTCAAACACTAAGACTGCCAATTCCGCTGAAAGTGCGACGCATACAGGGTGCCCGGCCGAGGATACCGCGCTTTAGCGCTGCACCGCCGTTCATGCACTCATGGCGCCTTACTTGGCTTTGCAAGCGAAAAGCAAATTGCGCGTGGAGGAATCCCCCGATTGCTTGATCACGTCGAACTCGCCCTGGCAAATGCCTTGGGCGTTCTGCATGCACGTGTCCCAAGGGCCCTGGGCGGGACATTGGACGAGCGTGGTGGGGCGACCGTCGCGTGTGAAGAGCGGCGCGGTGCCGCCGCCGCAGCCCGCCAACACCGCGCCGCAGCACAGTGCGGCAGCATAAGCACGGAATATCCCGGCTCGACCTGCTTTAGGAACAGGCGTGACTAAGTCTTTCATCTAATGAACCCCTTTGGCATTTTTTAATGGGCGGAGTATGCCATGTGCCGCCGGGTACCATTATCTGCTTAAAAAAACCATCCAAACGGCTAAGAAGGCGGCTAAAGCCAAGAGCCATTGCAAGGCATTGCCTGCACCTTGGGGGCGGGCGCGCGTTTAGTACCGCAACCGGCGTGGACTTACAGCAAATCAAACGACATCACACGCGCAGACCGAACACCCCGTGCCACAACGTGTTGAATAAACCGGCATGCGCGTGTTGGGTTGTCTGCTGCGCTTCGGCCTTGCGCTCGCGCTCGGCATTGGCATCGGCGTCGACCTCGCCCGCGGGCTCCGATTCAAGCTCCGGCTCGGGCGCCGATTCGCACGTCATACCTGAGCACTGCTCCGATGCCTGCGACCGCTCCCCGGCGCGCGCGGCATAAAGCGCTGCGACACTATCGGCAATGCGCGCCGCGAGCTCGTCATCGCAATCGCGGCCGATGAGTGCGCCAAACATCACGTCGCGGTTGTGCCCGCGCTCGGCCAGGCGCAACGCCAGCGTCACGAACGCGGCGTATTCGGCCTCGCGCGCCGCGGCTTCGCGCTCGGCCCGCAAGCGCTCCTCCTCGCGGCCGGGTTGAAGACGACGCATTTCTTCGGCGAACACAGCGTCGTACACGCGGCGCTGCGCCGGGTCCGACAAGATCCCGTATGCCTCCTTGATCTGCTGGAACGTCGCATGGGCCGCAGCTTCGCGGCCCACGTTACGGTCAGGGTGCGATCTCATCGCCGCCTTTCGATAAGCTCGCTTGATTTCTTCATCGGTGGCGTCCTCGCGCACACCAAGCGTGTCATAAAGCGTCACCATCGCTCCTATCCGAAAGAAGTCCGTGCCCTCCGATCCTAGCATCAAGAGGCGCGATGCCGGCGCGACGTTCGCCCTCGCGTCGCGCACGAGGCGCCACGCGCGAAGCGGCGGCGCGCTCGCATCCGAAAGCAGAATTCATGCGTAGATGCGGACAAGGGCCGCCAATGGTGCGTCTTCCACTTGATCGAGGCACAGACATGTTTAAAAGAATCATCGGATGTTTGACCGGCGTGTGCGCACTGCTTGCCTTTTCGCTCGCCCATGCCGGCCAAGTCGGCCATGGTTTGCCCGAATTCGATCAAGCGGTATTCAACCGCCTCCTCGCGCAAGGCCAGCCCGCGATTGTCTACTTCCAC
>DASZGN010000036.1:0-7260 GCA_035938775.1 Trinickia sp. | reverse complement strand
TATGACCTGGGCGGCGGCACCTTCGACATATCGGTGATCGAAATCGCCGAAGTGGACAACGAGCGTCAATTCGAGGTGTTGTCGACCAACGGCGATACCTTCCTGGGCGGCGAAGACTTCGACCTCCGCGTCATCAACTATCTTGCCGACGAGTTCAAGAAGGAAAGCGGCATCGACGTGCGCAAGGACCCGCTGGCCATGCAGCGCCTGAAAGAGGCGTCGGAGAAAGCGAAGATCGAGCTCTCCTCGAGCCAGCAGACCGAAATCAATCTGCCGTACATCACGGCGGATGCGTCCGGTCCGAAGCACTTGAACCTGAAGATCACGCGCGCGAAGCTCGAAGCGCTGGTCGAGGACTTGATCGCCCGCACGGTCGAGCCGTGCCGCATCGCGATCAAGGATGCCGGCGTGAAGGTGAGCGACATCGACGACGTGATTCTCGTCGGCGGCATGACGCGCATGCCGAAGGTGCAAGACACGGTGAAGGAGTTCTTCGGCAAGGAGCCGCGCCGCGACGTGAACCCGGACGAAGCCGTTGCTGTCGGCGCGGCGATTCAAGGGCAAGTGCTCTCGGGCGACCGCAAGGACGTGCTGCTGCTCGACGTGACGCCGCTCTCGCTCGGCATCGAAACGCTCGGCGGCGTGATGACGAAGATGATCAACAAGAACACCACGATCCCGACGAAGCACGCGCAAGTGTATTCGACGGCGGACGACAGCCAGTCGGCCGTGACGATCAAGGTGTTCCAGGGCGAGCGCGAGATGGCGGCCGGCAACAAGCTGCTCGGCGAGTTCAACCTCGAGGGCATTCCGCCCGCACCGCGCGGCGTGCCGCAGATCGAAGTGACGTTCGACATCGACGCGAACGGTATCCTGCACGTCGGCGCGAAGGACAAGGCGACCGGCAAGGAGAACAAGATCACCATCAAGGCGAACTCGGGTCTGTCCGAGGCCGAGATCGAGAAGATGGTGAAGGACGCCGAAGCGAACGCCGAGGAAGATCACCGTCTGCGTGAGCTGGCCGATACGCGCAACCAGGGCGACGCGCTCGTGCATAGCACGAAGAAGGCGCTCACCGAGTATGGCGACAAGATCGATTCCGGCGAGAAGGAGAAGATCGAGGCCGCGCTGAAGGAACTCGAAGAAGCGCTGAAGAGCAATGCGAACGACAAGGCCGCGCTCGAAGCGAAGATCGAAGCCGTCTCGACCGCGTCGCAAAAGCTCGGCGAGAAGATGTATGCCGACATGCAGGCGCAAAACGCGGCGGGCGCGGCAGGTGCCGCGGGCGCATCGGCCGGCGCGAGCGCGGGCCAGGGCGCGAGCCAGCCCGAGGACGATGTCGTCGACGCCGATTTCAAGGAAGTGAAGAAGGACTAAAGCTTCGCGGCATAGCAGGAAAAGCGGCCGGCGGCTTCATGAGCAGCAACGGAGCCACCGGTCGATCACGCGCCTGGCGGACCTTCGGGTCTTCCGGGCACATTTGCTTTATGGAGGGCGGGCATGGGGCCGGAGAGCGCGGCCGGTGCACGCCGATCGAGTCGTGAGACTCCACAGTATGAAAGGAGCGGGCGCGCGCTGCGCGCACCGGCGGTGAACCGATGGCGAAACGGGATTACTACGAGGTTCTGGGCGTTGCGAAAAACGCGAGCGACGACGAAATCAAGAAGGCGTATCGCAAGCTCGCGATGAAGTACCACCCCGACCGCAATCCGGACAGCAAGAATGCCGAAGAGCATTTCAAGGAGGGGAAGGAAGCCTACGAAATGCTCTCCGACTCGCAAAAGCGTGCCGCGTACGACCAATACGGCCATGCGGGCGTCGATCCGAATATGGCCGGCGCGGGCGCGCAGGGCTTCGGCGGTTTCGCCGACGCGTTCGGCGACATCTTCGGCGACATCTTCGGCCAAGCCGCCGGCGGGGCCGCGCGTGGCCGCGCGGGTCCGCAGGTGTATCGCGGCGCCGACTTGCGCTACAGCATGGAAATCACGCTCGAGCAGGCCGCGCATGGCTGCGAGACACAAATCCGCGTGCCGAGCTGGGTGTCGTGCGAGGTATGTCACGGCTCGGGCGCGAAGCCAGGCACGAAGCCGGAAACCTGCCCGACCTGCCACGGCGCGGGCGCGGTTCGCATGTCGCAAGGTTTCTTCAGCATCCAGCAGACCTGCCCGAAATGCCACGGCAGCGGCACGCACATTCCCGATCCGTGCCTGAACTGCCACGGCGCGGGCAAGGTGAAGGAAACGAAGACGCTCGAAGTGAAGATTCCGGCGGGCATCGACGATGGCATGCGCATCCGCTCGTCGGGCAATGGCGAGCCGGGCGTCAACGGCGGGCCCCCGGGCGATCTCTATGTCGAGATCCATATCAAGCCGCACTCGGTGTTCGAGCGCGACGGCGACGACTTGCACTGCCAGATGCCGATTCCGTTCACGACAGCGGCGCTGGGCGGCGAGATCGAAGTGCCGACGCTCGCCGGCCGAGCGACCTTCACCGTGCCGGAAGGCACGCAGTCGGGCAAGACGTTCCGGCTGCGCGGCAAGGGCATCAAGGGGTTGCGCTCGAGCGTGCCGGGCGACTTGTACGTACATGTCCAGGTCGAAACGCCCGTGAAGCTCACCGACCCGCAGCGCGAGTTGCTCAAGCAATTCGAAAAGTCGCTCGTGGAGGGCGGCCCGCGCCACAGTCCCCAGAGCAAAAGCTGGTTTGACAGGGTGAAGAGCTTCTTCGATTGACTTTAAGCTGCGGCGGGCGCGGTAACGGGGGCCAGATGACGGCGGAACTACGCGGCACGGTATTCGCGCTGCTCGACGATTGCGACGCGAGCGCCGCCGTGCGCTCGAGCCGCTTGTACACGGGTTTTGTGCGCGAGCATGCGTGCAGCGACGGCGCCGCGCTCGATCGGATATGCGAAGCCGCGGCCGCGGACCTGCGCAGTGGCCTTCATGCGGTCCTACTCGGCGACTACGAGTTTGGCCGCGACCTGCAGCTTGCGCGTGAGAAAACGCATCGGACGCGGCGCGGCGGCACCGCCTCGCTGCGTTTTTTGTTGTTCGAGCGCTGCGAGCGGCTTTCGCGCGACGAGACCGACGCGTGGCTCGCGCGCATGGACGGCGGCGCGGACGAGCCTTCGGTCGCGGGGGCGGCGAACGTCGTCGAGAGCGTGACGCCCGACGAATTCACCGCCGCGATCGCAGCCGTGCACGATGCGCTGCGCGCCGGCGACTCTTATCAGCTCAATTACACCTATCGGCTCGCGTTCGACGCGTTCGGCTCGCCGCTGGCGCTCTATCGCCGGCTGCGCGCGCGGCAGCCCGTGCGCTATGGCGCACTGATCGCGCTGCCCGACAATACGTGGGTGGTGTCGTGTTCGCCGGAGCTCTTCGTCGAAAAGGAAGGGCAACGCTTGCGCACGCGCCCGATGAAGGGCACGACGGCGCGCGGGCTCACGCCGGAGGACGACGCGCGCGCTCAGGCGTTCTTGCACCACGACCCCAAGAATCGTGCCGAGAACGTGATGATCGTCGATTTATTGCGCAACGATCTGTCGCGCGTCGCGAAGACGGGCTCCGTCCGTGTGCCGGCGCTCTTTTCCGTCGAGCCGTATCCGTCCATCTGGGCGATGACTTCGACTGTGGAAGCCGACTTGCGCGAAGGCGTGTCGTTTGCCGAGCTGGTGCGTGCGCTCTTTCCGTGCGGCTCGATC
Source organism: Trinickia sp. (assembly GCA_035938775.1). Lineage (GTDB taxonomy): Bacteria > Pseudomonadota > Gammaproteobacteria > Burkholderiales > Burkholderiaceae > Trinickia. The sequence continues at coordinate 3,557 of DASZGN010000036.1, read as the reverse complement.
ACGGGAGCGCCCAAGCATCGGACGATGCAGCTTATCGACGAGATCGAGACCACGCCACGCGGCTTGTACACCGGCACGATCGGCTGGCTCGACGCACCGGCCCCGCGCGAAGGCGATGTGCCGAACGCATGCGGGGACTTCTGCCTGTCGGTTGCGATCCGCACGCTCACGCTCACGCCGCCGCTGGGCGCGAGCGCAGGCGCAGGTGCAGGCGCAGGTGCAGGTGCAGGTGCAGGTGCAGGTGCAGGTGCAGGTGCAGGTGCAGGTGCAGGCTCGGGTTCAGGTTCAGCTTCAGCTTCAGGTCTGCAGGGTCTGCGCCGAGGCGCGATGGGTATCGGCGCAGGTATCGTGCTCGATAGCGTAGCCGCCGATGAACATGCCGAATGCCGGCTCAAGGCCCAGTTCCTGACCGGTGCCGATCCCGGCTTTCAGCTTTTCGAAACGATGCATGCGACGCGCTCGACCGGCGTGCGGCATGTCGAGCGGCATCTGGCTCGGTTGGGCTCGAGCGCCGCGCAGCTAGGCTTTGCATTCGACGCTCACGCATTGCGCGAGCGCATCGCCGAGCGCTGCGCGCAATTGCCCGACGGCGTCGAGCACCGTCTTCGCGCGGCGCTGGCCAAGCACGGGGAGGTGGAGCTCACGGGCGCGCCACTCGCGGCGGTAAAGCGGCTTGATGCAGGTGCGGATACCGCCGATACCCCCGATGCCGCGAGCGCTCCGGTTGGTGTGTTGCTTGCGCCCGAGCACGGCTTCGCCCCGATCTGCTCGGGCAATCTCCTGCTGCGCCACAAGACCACCTCGCGCGCCGAATTCGATCGCGGTTGGCGCGAGGCCGAAGCGCAAGGCGGCTTCGACACGCTGTTTTTCAACGAGCGCGGCGAGCTCACCGAAGGCGGCCGCTCGAATGTGTTCGTCAAACGCGAAGGCCGCTGGTGGACGCCGCCCCTCGATGCAGGGCTTTTGCCGGGCGTGATGCGCCAAGTGCTGCTCGAGGATGAGCGATTGCAGGCGCGCGAGCGCGTGCTGACGCTCGACGATGTGCTCAACGCGGAGGCGCTGATCGTGTGCAATGCATTGCGGGGCGCGTTGCCGGCGAAGGTGATGTCCACGGGTCACGCCAACGAGCGCGTGAGCCGTGGGTCGATCGCGTAAACTTCGCAAACAGCGAGGGTGGACGCCGGGGACCGGGCGAACAGCGAAGCGAATCAGACACCTGACTGAACACGCGTCGATCAGAATGAACACGCGCCGATCAGAACACGTGTTCGGGCCCAGGAAAAGAACTGTCCTTCACCGCTTTGACATAAGCTTCGACCGCGGCGAGGATGCTTGGCGCGCCGGCCATGAAGTCCTTCACGAAGCGCGCCGGCTTGCCGGGAAAGACGCCGAGCATGTCATGCAGCACGAGCACCTGCCCGGAGCAGTCAACGCCCGCGCCGATGCCGATCGTCGGAACACGCAGCGCCTTCGTCACGTCCGCGGCCACTGTGGGCGGCACCGCTTCCAGCACCACCAATTGCGCGCCGGCATCTTGCGCCGCCCGCGCGTCGCGAAGCAACTGGCTCGCGCCTTCTTGCGTCTTGCCTTGCACCTTGAAGCCGCCGAACGCGTGCACCGATTGCGGCGTGAGACCGATGTGCATGCACACGGGCACCGATCGTTCGACGAGAAAGCGCACCGTTTCGGACAGCCACTCGCCGCCCTCGATCTTGACCATCTGCGCCCCGGCGCGCATCACTTTCACCGAACTCGCGAACGCATCGGCCGGCGTACCGTAGGTGCCGAACGGCAAGTCCGCGACGATGAGCCCACGCGGCTGCGCGCGCGCAACGCAAGCGGTGTGGTAGGCAATGTCGTCGAGCGTGACGGGCAGCGTCGTCGTCTGGCCTTGCAGCACGTTGCCGAGCGAGTCGCCGATCAGCTGAACGTCGACGCCGGCGCGGTCGAGCAGCGACGCGAAGCTCGCGTCGTAGCAGGTGAGCATGACGATCTTTTCGCCCGCGTCGCGCATCGCTTGCAGCTTCGGCACCGTCACGTTCGGCCGATTGTTTTCCTGCAGATAAGTCATCGGAAGTCTCGTTCTCGACAAAGATGAAAGCGCCGCATGTTACTGCGCTTTGACGAAGCTCGCCTTGCGTCCGCGCATCGTCTCGATGCGCTCGACGAGCAGTGCGAAATCCGCCGCCGATTCCAGCGGATTCAGATGCTCGGTGTTGACCGTCAGCACCGGGCTCTCATCGTAGTGATAAAAGAATTGATCGTACGCCTCGCTGAGCTGGTGCAGATAGCGCTCGGGGATCTGCGCCTCGGCCGGCCGCGCGCGTTTTTGTACCCGTTCAGCCAACTTCGGCGGGCTTGCTTGCAGATAAACGACGAGATCGGGCGTGGGCGGCGGCGTTGTTTCCATGCGCGCGGCAATCGCACGATAGAGGCGCCACTCGTCGTCCGGGAGCGTCAGGCGCGCGAAGATGCCGTTTTTCTGCGCGATGAAATCGGCGATCAGCGAGGTGCCGCTCGCAAGCAGCTCGGCGGCTTGGCGCGCTTCGTCCACGCGTTGCAGCGCGAAATGAAGCTGCGTGGGCAGCGCGTAGCGCGCCATGTCGTCGTAAAAGCGCTGGAGAAACGGGTTGTCGGCCGGCCGCTCGAAAAGCGTGCGCATCGACCAGCGCTCGGCCAGCCGCTCGGCGAGCGATGTCTTGCCGACGCCGATCGGCCCTTCTATCGCCACATAGCGATACGGCGCCCGCAACTCGGGCGGGGTGACAGTGATGGGAGGCGCACTCATCGACATCCGGTATTCGCGCGCTCGGTCGCGGCGGAGGCATTGCTCGAGCAGCCTGCATGGCCTGCACCATCTGCACCATCTGCACCGGCTGCACCGCACGCATTGTTCGTTTCGTCACGCTTGCCGAGCGCCTCCATCATCGGACAGCAACCGGCGATCACCTGTTCGATGCGCTGATGCGCGACCCCGGCGAGCAGCGCGTCGGCACGGCCATAGCCGGGAATCGAGACATTGGCATCGACTTCCACCAGCGGCACGAGCACGAACGCGCGCTCGGCCGCGCGCGGGTGCGGCACGACGAGGTCAGGCTCGTCGATGCGCTCATCGCCGAAGAGGAGGATGTCGATGTCGAGTGTGCGTGGGGCATTGCGAAACGGACGTTCGCGGCCGAAGTGGTGTTCGATGCGGTGGCAAAGCGCAAGCAGCGCGTGTGCGCAGAGCGTGGTCTCCAGCTTGACGACGACGTTGTAGTAATCGTCGCCGCCCGCGTCGATCGGCTCGGTCCGATAAAGGCTCGACTTCGCGAGCACCGTAATGGTTCGCTGCTGGGCAAGGCATACGACTGCGTCCTTCAGGGACTGGCGAGCGTCCCCGAGATTTGCGCCGAGGCCGAGATAAGCAACCGTCATGGCATGGCTTCCTACGACTTCAGACTTCACGACTTTGATTCGACGGCGAACGCCGTCACCTCATTCCTCGTGCGGGCTGTGCTCACCGGCCGTATCGACCGATTCGCCTTCGCCCGTCTTGCGACCTCGGCCGCGGCCGC
>DASZGN010000035.1:0-2107 GCA_035938775.1 Trinickia sp. | reverse complement strand
GCCGCGCCTGAGTGCGCCGCACGGTGGCTCATGACGAGCCGCCGCGCGCGCCCTGTCGTTCATCCGCGACGCCTTTGCGACGCCGCGCCCGGTGCGGCTCGCCGTGAGCCGCACCGCTCATGCATAGAGGAGACACGACGATGAGCCAGTTGGCATCCGAACGCCTGACGCAATTAAAAGATCCCGCACTCTTCAAGACGCGCGCCTGGATCGACGGCGAATGGGCCGGCGGCGCGGCGACCTTCGCCGTGCTCGATCCCGCCGACAATTCTGAAATCGCCCGCGTGCCGGACTTCGGCCCCGCCGAGGCAAGCCGCGCGATCAACGCCGCGCACGCGGCGCTGCCCGCGTGGCGTGCGAAAACCGGCAAGGAGCGCGCGGCCGTGCTGCGCCGCTGGTTCGACCTCGTGATCGAGCACGCCGACGATCTCGCCGCGATCATGACCGCCGAACAGGGCAAACCGCTCGCCGAAGCGCGCGGCGAAGTGCTGTACGGCGCCTCCTTCCTCGAATGGTTCGCCGAAGAAGCCAAGCGCGTGAACGGCGACGTGCTCGCCAGCCCCGCCGCCGACCGCAAGCTGGTCGTGCTCAAGCAGCCAATCGGCGTGTGCGCGTCCATCACGCCGTGGAATTTCCCGATCGCGATGATCACCCGCAAGGTTGCTCCCGCGCTGGCCGCGGGCTGCACGATCGTCGTCAAGCCCGCCGAACAGACACCGCTGTGCGCACTCGCCCTCGCCGAACTCGCGCAGCGCGCGGGCGTGCCCAAGGGCGTATTCAACGTGCTCACCGCCGATTCGGCGAATTCGATCGAGGTCGGCAAAACGCTCTGCGAAAGCGATATCGTGCGTCATCTGTCATTTACCGGATCGACGCCCGTGGGCCGCATTCTCATGCAGCAATGCGCACCGACGGTCAAGAAAATCGCGCTGGAACTGGGCGGCCACGCGCCCTTTATCGTGTTCGACGATGCCGATGTCGATGCCGCCGTCGAAGGCGCGGTGATCTCGAAATATCGGAATGCCGGGCAGACCTGCGTGTGCACGAACCGCTTCTACGTGCATGACAAAATCTACGACACTTTCGTCGAAAAGCTGGCTGCCGCCACGCGCAAGATCAAGGTCGGCAATGGCTTCGAGGCGGGCGTGAATCAGGGCCCGCTGATCGACGACGATGCGGTGGCGAAAGTCGCGAAGCATGTCGAGGACGCGACGTCGAAAGGCGCGAAACTCGTCGCGGGCGGCCACGTCACCGAAGGCCGCTTCGTGGAGCCGACCGTGCTCGCCGACGTCACGCGCGACATGCTCATCGCGCGCGAGGAAACCTTCGGGCCGGTCGCCGCCGTGTTCCGCTTCAGCGACGAAGCCGAAGTCATCAAACTCGCCAACGACACCGAATTCGGCCTCGCTTCCTATTTCTATAGCCGCGATATCGGCCGCATCTGGCGCGTGGCCGAAGCGCTCGAATACGGTATGGTCGGCATCAATACCGGGCTGATTTCGAACGAGGTCGCGCCGTTCGGCGGCGTGAAGCAGTCGGGGCTGGGTCGCGAAGGCTCGAAGTACGGCATCGACGAATATGTCGAGCTGAAGTATCTCTGCATCGGCGTCTGATTTCCCTTGCAGCACGGGCAGGTCGGGCGTAAAAGTCGGGCCTGCCTCGTCGCGTAGCCGGGTTTTATGCGCGACGCATTACAACAACAAATATCGCTTTATGTCTCACGTTTCCCTGCTTTCCGACGGCTTTTTTCTGTCGCTTTCGTTGTGTCTCGACATCGGTCTCGTCAACGTCGCGATCCTCTCGCTCACGCTCTCGCATGGTTTCCGGCCTGGCTTCTGGCTCGGCCTTGGCTCGTGTTTCGGCGATCTGATTTACGCGGCGCTGGCGCTTGCCGGCATGGCGGCGCTGCTGCAATTCGAAGCGGTGCGCTGGGTCGTATGGATCGGCGGCGCGGCCGTGCTGCTGATGCTCACCTGGAAGATGGCGCGCGAGGCGCTCAATCCCGCCAAGGCGCCACCGGTCGAAGGCGAAGAGGACAGCGCGTCGCCGTTGCCCAACCCGTGGCGAAGCTTCGTGCGCGGTGTGCTGCTTGCGGTTTCGTCGCCTA
>DASZGN010000034.1:0-14720 GCA_035938775.1 Trinickia sp. | reverse complement strand
CGTACGGGCGTTGGCGTGACGGGCGCGACGCGCCGGGCGGCATGAACCTCGGGCCGCACACTGGCGACGATCCCGCACACGTTGCTGAAAATCGTGCGCGTCTCCTTGCATTTGCGGGCGCGCGCGCGGCGTGGCTCGAGCAGATTCACGGCAATGCGGTCGTGCAAGCCGATGAGGTCGTCGCCGACGCGGTGCCGGCGCGGGCCGACGCCAGTGTGACCCATGTGCCGGGCGTCGCGTGCGTCGTGATGGTGGCCGACTGCATGCCGGTGCTGCTGTGCGACCGGGAGGGCCGGGCCGTTGGCGCGGCGCACGCGGGCTGGCGCGGGCTCGCGGCCGGCATCGTAGAGAAGACCGCGCGGCGCGTGGCGGAGGCGGCTGGCTCGCACGTCGAGATGCTCCATGCTTACCTTGGTCCGGCGATCGGCCCGAGCGCGTTTGAGGTCGGTGCCGATGTGCGCGACGCGTTCATGGATGCAGCCGACAGTGCCGAACGCGGCCGGACGGCCAATGCGTTCGCCGCGCGTGTCGACGCGCCGGGAAAGTTCTGGGCCGATCTGCCCGCGCTCGCTCGCTTGCGCCTCGCGCGCTTGGGCATCTTTGAGGTGGCGGGCGGCGACGCCTGCACGGTAACGGACCGGGAGCGGTTTTACTCCTATCGCCGCGATCGCGTGACGGGCCGCATGGCGGCGCTCATCTGGCTCGCCGACTGAAAGCGCTGGCACTCGCTTATGCGCCGCACAAGAAATGTCCCGGCGCTACCGCGTGCCAGCGTTATCGTTCTACGTAAAACGGAGAATTGTCCGACTCCGATGCGATCTGCGTGAGAACCGATCGGTCGATACCGGGAAAACGCTAATAAAAAACTTGCGGCGGTGCGGCAAAATCGGTGCCGGCATTGACATGCCTTGTAGCGGGGAGCAAAAATGAGTGCTCGCAAAGGGTGAGCGCATGTCGTGAGGGTTCGCCCGAGTGCGCTTGACGCCCGCCTCTTAACCAGTCTTCCGGGACTCAACGGTCTTTCGCGGGTATGACTGCATCGAAACGTCAATCGACTACCTCTCACTCCGATACTTCCTCAAGCCGCGAGCAGCAAGCCGCAGCCGGCAACGCCGAGATGCAACGGATGTTCGATGCATGGATGAACGCGTGGCGCTCGCTCGCAAACCCGACGCAATGGCAGATGGCTGGACAGCCGGCGGCCACCGTGGACGGAAACGCGGCAAGCAATCCTTTTGCGCTTCCCTTCGGCATGCCTCCAATGCCCTCCATGGGGACGATGCCGCCCATGCCTTCGATGTCCGAGGCGAGCCAGGCCGCATCGAAGGCATTCGCGGGCCTGAAGCTGCCGGTGGCGTCGGTGCCGCCCGAGCGTCTGCAGAAGTTGCAGGCCGAGTACTCGCGCGAGTGCATGGAGTTGCTCAAGCAGGCAAGCGCAGGCAATCAGCCGCCGCAGGAACTGCAAGACCGGCGCTTCAGCTCCGAGGCTTGGAAAGCCGCGCCGGCATTTGCCTACACCGCCGCGTGGTATGTGCTCAACGCGCGCTATTTGCAAGAGATAGCCGACGCGCTGGAGACGGATACCAAGACGCGCGAGCGCATTCGTTTCGCCGTACAGCAGTGGACGGCCGCCACCTCGCCGAGCAACTTCCTCGCGCTGAACCCCGAGGCGCAGAAAGCGCTGCTAGAGAGCCACGGTGAAAGCCTGCGCCAGGGCGTGCTCAATCTGCTCGCGGACCTGCGGCGCGGAAAGATTTCGCAGAGCGACGAGTCGCGCTTCGTGGTCGGCAGGAACATCGCATCGACAGAGGGCGCCGTCATCTTCGAGAACGAGCTGATTCAGCTCATTCAATACTCCCCGCGCACGCCGAGCGTGTTCGAGCGGCCCTTGCTCATCGTGCCGCCTTGCATCAACAAGTACTACATCCTCGATCTGCAGCCGGAAAGCTCGTTGGTCGCGCATGCGCTCGAATCCGGTCATCAGGTCTTCATGATCTCGTGGCGCAATGTCGATGCGTCGCTTGCCGGCAAGACCTGGGACGACTACATGGAAGAAGGCGTCCTTGCCGCGATCGACGTCGCAAGGAGCGTGAGCGGGCGCGAGCAGATCAATACGCTCGGCTTTTGCATCGGCGGGACGATGCTTGCGTCGGCGCTCTCGGTGCTGGCGGCGCGCGGCGAGCATCCGGCGGCATCGATGACGCTGCTCACCGCGATGCTCGATTTCTCCGACACGGGCGTGCTCGACGTGTTCGTCGACGAATCTCACGTGCGCATGCGCGAGCAGGCGATCGGCGGCCTGAACGGTACGCCGCCGGGCTTGATGCGCGGCCTCGAATTCGCCAACGCCTTCTCGTTCTTGCGCCCGAACGACCTGGTCTGGAATTACGTTGTCGACAATTACCTGAAGGGACGCACGCCGGCGCCGTTCGATCTGCTGTATTGGAACAGCGACTCCACGAACTTGCCCGGCCCGATGTACGTCTGGTACCTGCGCAACACGTATCTGGAGAACCGCATGCGCGAGCCGGGCGCGCTGACCGTCTGCGGCGAGCCGCTCGATCTTTCCCGCATCGATGTACCCACATTCATCTACGGTTCGCGCGACGACCATATCGTGCCGTGGCGTACCGCCTATGCTTCGGCGCCGCTCTTGAAGGGGCCGCAGCGCTTCGTGCTCGGCGCGTCGGGTCACATCGCGGGTGTCATCAATCCGCCGGCGAAGGGCAAGCGCAGCTATTGGACTCACGAAGGCAAAGCAAAGGCGCTGCCGGAGGATCCGGACGATTGGTTCGAATCCTCGGTCGAAAGGCCCGGAAGCTGGTGGCCCGAATGGATCGGCTGGCTCGATCAGTATGGAGGCAAGAAGGTCAAGGTGCGCGCGCAGCTCGGTTCGGCTGAGTATCCGATCATCGAGGCGGCGCCCGGACGCTACGTGCAAGAGCGCGACTGACCTCGCGCTGACACGATTTTTAACTGTACGAGTTTCGGCCCGCGCGGCCATCTCGCTCGAAGGAGTTACAAATGACTGACGTAGTGATCGTATCGGCTGCCCGCACGGCGGTCGGCAAATTCGGCGGCTCGCTCGCGAAAATCGCGGCGCCCGAGCTCGGTGCAACGGTTATCCGCGCGGTGCTCGAGCGTGCGGGTCTGAAGCCCGAACAAGTGAGCGAGGTGATCATGGGCCAGGTGCTCACGGGGGGCTCCGGCCAGAATCCGGCGCGTCAGGCCGCGATCAAGGCGGGCTTGCCTGCCGCCGTGCCCGGCATGACGATCAACAAGGTCTGCGGCTCGGGCCTGAAAGCGGTCATGCTCGCGGCGAACGCCATCATCGCCGGCGACGCGGAAATCATCGTGGCGGGCGGGCAGGAGAACATGAGCGCGGCGCCGCACGTCATGCCAGGCTCGCGCGACGGCTTCCGGATGGGCGACGCGAAGCTCATCGACAGCATGATCCACGACGGCCTTTGGGACGTGTACAACCAGTACCACATGGGTGTCACGGCCGAGAACGTCGCGAAGGAGTACGGCATTACGCGCGAGGAGCAGGACAAGTTCGCGGCGCTGTCTCAGAACAAGGCCGAGGCGGCACAAAAGTCGGGGCGTTTCAACGATGAAATCGTGCCCGTCGAGATCCCGCAGAAAAAAGGCGAGCCGCTGCGCTTTACAACCGACGAGTTCGTGCGGCACGGCGTGACGGCGGAAGCGCTGGCGGGCCTGAAGCCGGCGTTTTCGAAGGAAGGTACGGTGACGGCGGCGAACGCGTCGGGCATCAACGACGGCGCGGCGGCCGTGATCGTGATGTCGGCGAAAAAGGCCGAGGCGCTGGGGCTCAAGCCGCTCGCGCGCATCAAGGCCTATGCGAATGCGGGCGTCGATCCGAAAGTGATGGGCATGGGGCCGGTGCCGGCATCGCGCCGCTGTCTGGAGCGGGCGGGCTGGACAACGGGCGATCTCGATCTGATGGAAATCAACGAGGCGTTCGCGGCGCAGGCGCTCGCCGTCCACAAGCAGATGGGTTGGGACACGTCGAAGATCAACGTCAACGGCGGCGCGATTGCGATCGGGCATCCGATCGGCGCATCGGGCTGCCGCATCTTCGTCACGCTGCTGCATGAGATGCAAAAGCGCGACGCGAAGCGTGGCCTTGCATCGCTTTGCATCGGTGGCGGGATGGGTGTCGCGCTCGCGGTCGAACGGGATTGACGGCGACGAAAGAGCCGTTCGGCGCGAGGGGTTGGCCGGACGGCAAAGGTGAGGTGGGGACGCGTGGCGTCCCAGATAAAACGAGAATGGAGCGTGATTCATGAGTCAACGTATTGCGTACGTAACCGGCGGCATGGGAGGCATCGGCACCGCGATCTGCCAGCGCCTGCACAAGCAGGGCTACAAGGTGGTCGCGGGCTGCGGACCGAATTCGCCCCGGCGCGTCACGTGGCTCGAGCAGCAACAGGCGCTCGGCTATGACTTCGTGGCGTCGGAAGGCAACGTCGGCGATTGGGATTCGACCAAAAGCGCGTTCGACAAGGTGAAGGCTGAAGTGGGTGAAGTCGACATCGTCGTCAATAACGCGGGCATCACGCGCGATGTCGTGTTCCGCAAGATGACGCACGAGGATTGGACGGCCGTCATCGACACCAACCTGACGAGCCTCTTCAATGTGACGAAGCAGGTGATCGACGGGATGGTCGAGCGTGGCTTCGGGCGTGTGATCAACATCTCGTCGGTGAACGGTCAGAAGGGCCAGTTCGGACAGACCAATTACTCGACCGCAAAAGCGGGCATTCACGGCTTCACGATGGCGCTCGCGCAAGAGGTGGCGACCAAGGGTGTGACCGTCAACACGGTGTCGCCGGGTTATATCGGCACGGAGATGGTCAAGTCCATTCGCGCGGACGTGCTCGAGAAGATCGTCGCGACGATCCCGGTGCGCAGGCTCGGCACGCCGGAGGAGATCGCATCGATCGTGGCATGGCTTGCGTCCGACGAGTCGGGTTTCGCGACCGGCGCTGATTTTTCGTTGAACGGCGGCTTGCATATGGGTTGATGACGCATCGCGCCGGCAGCTTTGCCCTATTGGCCGGAGCGGCCGGTGCGATTCGTGTGCAGGGAGTGTTTCAATTCGGGGGTCCGCGCCCACCGGTGTTGCGCACGCCAGGGCTCGAGAGCGCCACGAGTGCGCTTCGTTAGCGTTCATAAAAAGGCTTTACATGTCGACTACAAAGAAAACAGCCGAACGATTCATCAAAAAATATCCGAACCGTCGGCTCTATGACACGGAGACGAGCACATACATCACGCTGAGTGACGTGAAGCAACTCGTGCTCGACCAGGAGGACTTCAAGGTCATCGATGCGAAGAGCAATGAAGATTTGACGCGCAGCATCTTGCTGCAGATCATTCTCGAGGAGGAAAGCGGCGGCGTGCCGATGTTTTCGTCTTCGATGCTCTCGCAGATCATCCGCTTTTACGGGCATGCGATGCAGGGCATGATGGGCGCCTACCTGGAAAAGAACATTCAGGCGTTCATCGAAATTCAGAACAAGCTCGCGGAACAGTCGAAGTCGCTTTACGAAGGCAATGCGCTGAACCCGGAAGTCTGGTCGCAGTTCATGAACATGCAGGCGCCGATGATGCAAGGGATGATGACGAGCTACATCGAGCAGTCGAAGAACATGTTCGTGCAGATGCAAGAGCAGATGCAGAACCAGGCGAAGACGATGTTCGGCTCGTTTCCGTCGTTCACACCCAAAACGGGCCCGGATACGGAGAAGAAGTAGGGCAGGCGGGAACCGGCCGCCGCGGGAAGGCCGCGCGGGCCGGCCGCCCATGTCTTGTCGCGGGGTCGGCGCCTCGCGCGGTACAATAACAGGTTTAATGCGACATCGCGGTGCACGCCCACTGGCTGTGCCGGTGTCGCGCCTGCCACCCGCCGGACCATCCTCATGCCGCAGACCCCTTCCCTAGCCGCGCCGAAAGTCGGATTCGTGTCGCTCGGCTGCCCCAAAGCCCTCGTCGATTCCGAGCAGATCATCACGCAGCTGCGCGCCGAGGGATATGAAATCTCCGGCACCTACGACGGCGCCGATCTCGTCGTCGTCAATACGTGCGGCTTCATCGACGAAGCCGTGCAGGAAAGCCTCGATGCCATCGGCGAGGCGCTCACCGAAAATGGCAAGGTCATCGTCACCGGCTGCCTCGGCGCGAAAAAGAGCGCGAGCGGCGCGGGCCTCATCGAGGAAGTGCATCCAAAGGTGCTCGCCGTCACCGGCCCGCATGCGCTAGGCGAGGTGATGCAGGCCGTACACAGTCATCTGCCCAAACCGCATGACCCGTTCGTCGATCTCGTGCCGCCGGCAGGCATCAAGCTCACGCCGCGCCACTACGCCTATCTGAAGATTTCCGAAGGCTGCAATCACCGCTGCACGTTCTGCATCATTCCGTCGATGCGCGGCGACCTCGTATCGCGCCCCGTCGCCGAAGTGATGCTCGAGGCCGAAAACCTGTTCAAATCCGGCGTGAAGGAACTGCTCGTCATCTCGCAGGACACGAGCGCTTACGGCGTCGACGTCAAGTTCCGCACCGGCTTCTGGAACGGCCGCCCGCTGAAGACGCGCATGACCGAGCTCGTCGGCGCGCTCGGCGAGCTTGCCGCCCAGTACGGCGCGTGGGTGCGGCTCCACTACGTCTACCCGTATCCGCACGTCGATGAAATCATTCCGATGATGGCCGAAGGGCCGCTCAAGGGTCATGTGCTGCCGTATCTCGATGTGCCGTTCCAGCATGCCGACCCCGAGGTGTTAAAACGCATGAAGCGTCCGGCCAATGCGGAAAAGACGCTCGAGCGCGTCGCGGCATGGCGTCGGTTGTGCCCTGATCTCACGATCCGCAGCACGTTCATCGCAGGCTTCCCCGGCGAGACGGAAGCGCAATTCGAGACCCTCCTCGAATTCATTCGCGCCGCGGAGCTCGATCGCGTCGGCTGCTTCGCTTACTCTCCCGTCGAGGGCGCAACCGCCAACGAACTCGACGGCGCGTTGCCCGACGACGTTCGCGAGGCGCGGCGTGCGCGCTTCATGGAGGTCGCCGAGGAAGTGTCGGCCAAGCGCATGGCGCGCAAGGTCGGCAAGACGCTCAAAGTGCTGATCGACGAAGTCAACGCGGACGGCGGCATCGGCCGCACCGCGGCGGACGCGCCGGAAATCGACGGTGTCGTCTATGTCGCGCCGGCGGCAAAGGCATCCAAGCGCTACAAGGTGGGCGATTTCGTCTCGGTGCGCGTTACCGGCGCCGACGGCCACGATCTTTGGGGCGAAGTCTGACCACCCGTCGATCGTTTGCCGTTCAGCGCGTTGCCTCGGTTCACGGCCGATAGCTTGAACCCCTGATTGCTTCAACCTCAACCGACAAATCTCGAACTTGGGAGACGACGATGCAACGAGAAGTGGTGGTGGTGAGCGGTGTGCGGACCGCGATCGGCGACTTTGGCGGCAGTCTCAAGGATTTCGCACCGACCGAGCTCGGTGCGCGCGTCGTGCGCGAGGCGCTTTCGCGCGCAAACGTGAACGGCGACGAAGTCGGGCACGTCGTCTTTGGCAACGTCATCCATACCGAGCCGAAAGACATGTATCTCGCGCGTGTCGCGGCGCTCAACGGTGGCGTCGCGCAACACGCGCCCGCGCTGACGGTCAACCGTCTGTGCGGCTCCGGCTTGCAGGCGATCGTCTCGGCCACGCAAAGCATTTTGCTCGGCGACGCCGACATCGCAATCGGCGGCGGTGCGGAGAGCATGAGCCGCTCGCCCTATACCGTGCCGTCCGCACGCTTCGGCCAGCGCATGGGCGATGCGCGCTTCGTCGACATGATGCTCGGCGCGCTGCACGATCCGTTCGAGTCGTTCCACATGGGGGTAACGGCCGAGAACGTCGCGCGCAAATTCGGCATCACGCGCGAGGCGCAGGACGCGCTCGCGCTCGAGTCGCATCGCCGCGCCTCCCGGGCGATTCGTGAAGGGCGGTTCAAGGAACAGATTCTGCCTGTCGCGCTCCAGTCCAAGAAAGGCGATGTCGTGTTCGATACCGACGAGCACGTGCGTCACGAGGCGATCATCGAGGATCTCGCGCGGCTCAAACCGGTCTATGTCAAGGAAAACGGTACCGTGACCGCCGGCAACGCCTCGGGGCTCAACGATGGTGCGGCCGCGGTCGTGCTCATGGAACGGCGCGTTGCGCAAGCGCGCGGCGCGAAGCCGCTCGGGCGCATCGTTGCCTATGGGCATGCAGGCGTCGATCCGGCGTACATGGGCATCGGCCCCGTGCCGGCGACGCGCCATGCACTCGAGCGCGCGGGCTTGACGATTGGCGACATCGACGTGATCGAGGCCAATGAAGCCTTTGCGGCGCAGGCGTGCGCCGTCACGTCCGAGCTCGGTCTCGATCCCGCCAAAGTCAACCCGAACGGCTCGGGCATTTCGCTCGGCCATCCAATCGGCGCGACGGGCGCGATCCTCGCGGTGAAAGCGCTTTACGAACTGCAACGCTGCGGCGGACGCTATGCATTGGCAACGATGTGCATCGGCGGCGGGCAGGGCATTGCCATGATCTTCGAGCGGGTTTGATGCGGGTGAGGCGGATGAAGCCGGGGCGGGCGCGAGCGGGAGCGGGGCATCCGGGCTCGCGCAGATTCGCGCGTGCGCTCGGTTTTGCGGGCGTGACCTTGTTGCTGGCGCTTGGCTCGGTGCTCGGCGGCGTTGCGCACGCCGAAGAGCCGGGTGGCGCGTCCGCCGCCGTCGAGACGCTCGCACCCAACCCCGGGTTCGCGCATTTTCCGTCTTTCGAAGGCACGCTCGGCAAACGCCGGATCGTGCTGCGTCTCGGCGCAAAGCCCGACGATCCGACAGGCGTGCATGGCGAGTATCAGTTCGCCGATACGGGCGAAGTGGTGCTCGTTGCCGGCGATCGCGAGAATGACACGCTCGAGATCGAAGAGTCGAATGACGGCACGGCGATTACCGGCAATTGGGTCGGGCGCTTTTCGGCCGACGGTTCGCTCGCCGGCGAGCGCATGAACGTCGACGACTCCGATCCCCAGCCATTCGACCTGCATCCGCGACAAGCTGTCCATTCATCAACCAATTGATCATGACCGATTCCACCTCCGCCCGCGCTCGGCAAACGCGCATCGTCCACCCCGATACCGAGCTCACGCCCGGTTTCGAATCATTCGCCGCGCCGGTCGTGCGCGCTTCGACGGTGATCTTTCCCGATATCGAGACGCTGCGCGCGGCGGATTGGCGCGACGACAGCCAGTGGCGCTACGGCTTGCATGCGACGCCGACTTCCGCCGAGCTTGCACAGCGCATCGCCGCGGTCGAGGGCGGCAAGCATGCGCTCTTGCAGCCATCCGGCCTCTCCGCCATATCGAACGTCTACTTCGGCATCGTCAAAGCGGGCGACGACGTGCTGATTCCCGATAACGTCTACTCGCCCAATCGCGAGCTCGGCAATTGGCTGGCTCACGACTTCGGCGTAACGGTGCGCTACTACGATCCGCTCATCGGCGCGGGTATTGCCGATCTGATTCTGCCGACGACGCGCCTCATCTGGCTGGAGGCGCCCGGCTCTGTGACGATGGAAGTGCCGGACGTGCCGGCGATCGTGGCGGCGGCGCGCGCGCGCAACGTCGTCACCGCCATCGACAACACTTATTCGGCGGGGCTCGCGTTCCGTCCGCTCGAGCTTGGCGTCGACATCTCGGTGCAGGCCCTGACGAAGTATCAGTCGGGCGGCAGCGACGTGCTGATGGGCGCGACGATCACCGTCGAAGACGAACTGCATTGGAAGCTCAAGCGCGCGCGCATGCAAATGGGAATCGGCGTTTCGGCCGACGACTGCGCGCTTGTATTGCGCAGTCTGCCGAGCATGAAGGTGCGCTTCGAGGCGCATGACCGTAGCGCGCTCGCGCTCGCGCGCTGGCTCAAGACGCGTCCCGAGATTGCCGCGGTGTTGCACCCGGCGCTGCCCGACTGCCCCGGGCATGCCGCATTCATGCGCGACTTCACAGGCGCGGGCGGGCTCTTCGCCGTAGTATTCGATGAGCGCTACAGCTTGTCGCAAGTCGATGCCTTCGTCGAAGCGCTCGAACTCTTCGCGATCGGCTGGAGCTGGGGCGGGGCGAATAGCCTCGCCGTGCCGTACGACGTGGCATCGATGCGCACGTCATCGAACTGGCCGCATCGCGGCACGCTGGTCCGCTTCTATGTCGGCTTGGAAGAAGAGGTCGATCTGCGCGCGGACATCGAGCGCGCAATGGCCTCGGCGCTCGCGTGATGCCTGACGCCAGCGGCGTCGCGCAGCATGGGTTGCGCGCCGCCGCCGCTAGAAAAGACGCAGCAAGCCGTCGAGCCCCACGTGATTGAACGCGACGTCGGCGGCGGCTTGCACGACGGGCTTCGCGCGAAACGCAATGGAAAGGCCCGCCTCGGCCATCATTTCCAGGTCGTTCGACCCGTCGCCCATGACGATCGCCTGTGACGCCGGTATCCCGAGCTTGGCGCAGGTTTCGCGCAGGGTGCGCGCCTTGACGCTCGCATTCACGATTTCGCCGAGCACTTTGCCCGTGAGCCTGCCGTCGACGACTTCAAGCGTGTTCGCGTACGCGAAGTCCAGCTTCAGGCGGCTTTTCAGGCGCTCGGTGAAAAACGTGAAGCCGCCCGAGACGAGCAGCGTGCGCAAGCCAGCCGCCTGCACGGCTTCGAGCATCGCCTCGGCACCAGGGGACAAGCGCAGACGCTCGGCGAACACTTGCTCGAGGGCGCCCGCGTCAAGCCCCTCGAGCAGCGCGACGCGCGCAATGAGGCTTTCGTCGAAGCTCTTGATCTCGCCGCGCATCGCCGCTTCGGTGATGGCCGACACCTGCGCTTTCAGCCCGCAGAAATCGGCGATCTCGTCGATGCATTCGATCGTGATCAACGTCGAATCCATATCCATCGCAACCAGCCCGAAGTCGCGCAATGCGAGGCCCGGCCGCATGAACGCGTAGTCGAGCGCATGCGTGGCGCAGTAGGCGTCGATGTCGGGGCGCTGAGCGGGGTTCGCGTCGGCAATGCGCAGCGCGCATGCGTCGATCGCCGTGGCGTGGGTGCCGCGCGCGAGCGCGATGAGCGGCTTCTGATGGGCAGCCGCTAACGGCTCGGAGCTTTGGATGACGAGGTTCATGGAGACGCGGGGAAAGACGACTGCGCCGGGCCGGCGCGCGGGGAAATCCGCTTATTGTAGCGGGTCGCGGTAATGTGGCACGTCGCGTGCGCGGTGCGACGTGATCTCTCATCCGCAACCGCTATGCGCGCGTTGGCGTATCGTGTTTCGCACGATCTGCCAACGAAAGCCGCGACACGCCGCAATCGCAGAAGCGGTGCAGACGCAAGCGGGGCAACCCCCGATCGCTTCGGACGAACGGTTCGTTCGGCTTGGGGTTAGACTGGTAGCGCGTCGTTCTCTCTCGCGCCAGCACGGCTTCGCGTCGGTCTTAGGTAGTGGCGCTTCGTCGTGCGCGTCGTTCAACATGGAGATGCCAGCATGAGCGTTCGCCCCAAACCGTTTGTTGCCTCGGCTTTTGCGCTCGCCGTCGCGCTCGCCGCAGGCGGCGTATCTATAGCCGCACACGCGGCTCCGCCGATCACCGTCACATCGAAGGCGCCTGCCGACGGGCCTATCCAATACACCGTCAAAGTCGTGTCGAAGTCCTTCGGCGATGCTCAGGATACGCGCACGATCCGCTCAAGCGAGACCGACGATTTCACATGGAGGTCGCCGCCGCCCGGCGGGGTGGTTTCGGCATCGGACCAATGCCCCAACTATGCCTCGCTGCCCGTCGATCCCAACGGAGACGTGCTGCGCGAACTGCGCATCCGGCTCGCGCCAATAGTCGCCCCCGATGGCATGGCTACCGTGCAGATGAGCGTCCAGGCGAGTGCACCGCACGGCAAGGTGCCCGTGAAAGTGGGCGGCAAGACGCTGCAGTGTCCCGGCCGCGCCACATTGAATCAGGTGGTGCGCTTCACGATGCCGACCAACGGTCGCGCGAAGACCGTCGCCTTGCGTGACGGCTCGCAGGTCACGGTTTCTGCGAAGCGTTGATGGGATGGCTGCGGGCGGCGCTTGGTCGCGAGAGGCGGTGCGTCTTGAGCGGGTAACGTGCCGTGCCGTTCTTGCGCGCTAGCGAGCCGGCGCCCGCCACGCGGGGCATCGTGCCGAATGGTCACGACGACGCGCCCGAGGGCTACCTTCCCACCTCACGTTCGATGAGGCGTGCGGCGAGAAACCGGTGCTCGGCGGAGAAGAGCCGCCGATAGGTGAGCAGCACCGCGCCCACGGTGCCGAGCGCCGACGAAGCCGCGATGAGGAACATGATGACGATCTGATACCGCACGGCCTGCAACGGCGATTGTCCCGCGAGCACCTGGCCCGTCATCATCCCAGGCAAGCTGACGACGCCGACCACCGCCATCTGATTGAGCGTGGGGATCATTCCCGCGCGCACGGCTTGCCGAGCCGGGCCTTGCGCCGCCTCCCAGCGCGTCGCACCCAGTGCTAGCGCCATGTCGACGCGATCGCGCTTTGCGGTCAGCTCTTCGGTCATCCGCTCGATCGCAAGCGACACGCCCGTCAGCGTATTGCCCAGGATCATCCCGAGAATCGGAATAGCGTATTGCGGCGCGTACCACGGATGAATGCGGATGACCGCGAAAAGGCCCACGGCCGCCACGAGCCAAGAGCTGATCCAGATCGAGACGACGCTGTCGGCGCGTTGTCCTGCGTAGGAATGCGCGCCGCGCGCCGCGCCTGCGAAGCCGGCAATCGCCGTCATCAGCGCCATCATCGGCAACACCACGTACCAGCGGTCGAAAGCGAAAACCCAACTGAGCACGTAACCGATTGCTAGCAGCTGAACGACGGTGCGAATGGCGGCCAGAGCAAGCCGGCGGCCGAGGCCGAGCGAGAGGGCGACCGACACCGCACCGTTGATGACGATCAAAAGCGTCGCGATGGCGACGTCCCAAAGGCTCAGGTTCTGCAAGTTTGAGTTCATCGTGCGAGCGCCTCCCCGGCGGCGAGGTGCCCGGCGCGCATCGCGAGCGCTCGGGTGCCGACGCGCCCGGCCTGTGCCGGATCGTGCGAAACCCAGATCGAGGCGCGGGCTGAGCGGTCCGCCTCGAACCACGCGGCAACGAGCGCTTCGACGGCGCGGGCGGCTTGCGGATCGAGCGCGGCGGTGGGCTCGTCGAGCAGCAGCGCTTCGGGCGAGAGTTGCAGCACGCGGATCAGCGCGGTGACCTGCGCTTCGCCGCCCGACAGCTCGCTCGCGCGCTTCTCGAGGAACCGGCTGTCGCGTCCCGCTTCCTCGGCAAGCCGCACGGCGCGCGCCTGATCGAAGGTTGCGCCGCGATAGGCGCGCAGCGAATATGGGTAGCGCAGATTGTCCTCGACGGTGCCGTCGATGAGCGCCGGCCGCTGCCGGATATAGGCGACGCTCTTGCGATATCGGGGGATCGATTTGCGCTCGATCGGTCGCCCATGCCAGACGAGGTCCCCGGCATCGAGCGGATCGAGCAGCGCGAGCGCGCGCAGCAATACGCTCTTGCCGGCGCCCGAAGGTCCGGTAATGACGATGCGTTCGCCGGCGGCGAGCGTGAAATCCGTGGCGGCGACGAGCGTCGCGCCGGTACGGGCATCGCGCCGGACGATGCCGCGGGCTTCGAGCAAGGGCAAGGAGGGCATTGGACAAAATCCTCGACGGAACGGGGAGAGCGG
The DNA here is from genome assembly GCA_035938775.1 of Trinickia sp. Taxonomy (GTDB): domain Bacteria; phylum Pseudomonadota; class Gammaproteobacteria; order Burkholderiales; family Burkholderiaceae; genus Trinickia. The sequence goes on along the minus strand of DASZGN010000034.1, from coordinate 909 downwards.
CGAAACGCTTTCGACGGTGCGGTGCGTCATGATAGGCGAGCGGGCGAAGGCATGGTGCTTGCTGCATTCAAGGGCATATCGAGCGAGCGCGACGGTGGCATGGCAATGGCCATCGCCGCTGCCGTCTTACGCCCACGTTGGAACCCGGATGCCGCTACATCGAAATGGCCTTCGCACGACCGGCAAGATATTAGCCGCGGCGGCGCTCGTCGTGCTTCTTATCGGCGCCGTGTTCGCCTTGATCGTTGCGACGTTCGACTGGAACTTCGCGCGGCCGTGGGTCGACGACAAAGTCTCGCAGGCGATCGGCCGTCCCTTTGCCATCAACGGCGACTTGCGCCTCGGCTGGCAGCACCCGGCCAACGAACACGGCTGGCGCGCATGGGTGCCTTGGCCGCGGTTTTCAGCGAAGAACGTGACGCTCGACAATCCCTCGTGGGCGAAGTCGCCGCGCCTTGCGAGCGCCGACGAAATCAGCTTCAACGTGGAAGTCTTGCCGCTCCTCGCTCACACCCTCTCCGTGCCGTCGATCAGCCTCGTGAATCCGTCGATCGATCTCGAGCGCCTCGCCGACGGACGCGACAACTGGACGTTTCACTTTGCCCCGTCGCCGGGGAAGACGCATTGGACGGTCAGGCTTTCCGAGCTCAGCTTCGCGAAGGGCGACGTTTCGCTCTCTGATGAGATCAAGCGGGTGGAACTGCGGGTCGGCGTCGATACGCTGGGCCAGCCGGTCGCGATTGGCGATGTGCTCAAGCAGCAAGAAGCGTCCTCGCGCGGTACCGCAGGGAAGAGCGCCGAGAAGGCGCCGCGCCCGCACGGCGCACGCCGATTCGGGGCGGCACATCAGGGCGCGGCGTCGGGCGAATCGGCGACGCCGAGTGCTCAGGTGGTGTCGAGCGCTCCGGC
>DASZGN010000033.1:0-1973 GCA_035938775.1 Trinickia sp. | reverse complement strand
GCCGTTCCGCGGATTGCTGCTCGCGCTCTTCTTCATGGGCGTCGGCATGTCGATCGATCTTTCGGTCGTGCGCGACAATCTCTGGGTGCTGATCGGCGGCGCCATCGCCGTCACCATCGTCAAGGCCGCGATCGTCTGGGTGCTCTACCAGTTCGCGCCGAAGCACGATCCGGACGGCTTGCGGGCGGCGGCCGTGCTCACCTCCGCCGGCGAGTTCGCCTTCGTGCTCCTGCCGCTCGGGCTTTCGCTCGGCATCGTCACCGCCGGGCAATCGAGCCTCGTGGTGGCGCTTGCCGCGGTCACCATGCTGATCGGCCCGCTCTTCGCCATGCTCACCGACGTTTGGCTTGCGCGCCGCTACATCGAGGAGCCCGCATACGAGCTCGGCGAACTCGAAGAGACGCACGGCTCGGTGCTGATCATCGGCTTCGGCCGCTTCGGGCAAATCGTCGCGCAGTGCCTGATTGCGCAACGGCTCGACGTCACCGTCATCGACAACGACCCCGAGATGGTGACGGCCGCGGCGCGTTTCGGCTTCAAGATCTATTACGGCGACGGCAACAGGCTCGACGTCCTGCGCGCGGCGCATGCCGATAAGGCGCGCCTGATCGCCGTCTGCGTCGACAAAGGCGAGACGGCCGAGCATATCGTCGACATCGTCAAGGCGAACTTCGAGTTCGTGAAACTGTTCGTGCGCTCTTACGACCGCACGACGACGCTGGCGCTGCGCGCCCGGGACGTCGACTACGAAATCCGCGAAACCTACGAATCGGCGATCGTCTTCGGGCGCGCGACGCTTCAAGAGTTCGGCGTCGATCAGGAATCGATCGACACTCTGATCGAAGACGTGCGCACGCGCGACCGCGACCGCATCGCGCTGCAGCAGGCGGGGGGCATCTATGCCGGCCTCGACAAGATTCGGCCGAAAGTGCAGCCCACGCCGCTCACCGAGCCCAAGCGCACGGCGCGCGCGCTCAACCCGGAAGCGGAAGACGCGATCAAGCGCAAGACCGGATCATCCGATTGAGGGGCGCATAAAAAAGCGTCCGCCGGGGGCGCGGCGGACGCTGCAGGCCGGCAGCCGGGGAGTGGGGAAGGCTGCCGCAAATGCTCGAACGATCAGTCGTAACGGCTGACAAAGCGCGCATTGTTTCGCGCCGCCCGCCGCGCGGCGAGGTACACGATCGGATCGCGCCCCGACGGCAAGCACTCGGCGCTGTCGATGTCGCTGCGAAAAAGCCCGATGTCCTTCAGCATGCGGTCATCGAGGCGGGCGAGTTCGTCGAGCATCCGGCGCTGCGAAACCGCGCGCGCATAGCGCCTGGCGAGCTGCGTAAGCCATCCAATGAGCGCGCCCGGGAAAGTCGCGGCTTCGCCCCTGCGAGACTGGGTCCATGCGGACATGGCATCCTCCATCATCGATTTCGGGGGCGAGAACGCCAGTTTTCGCGCAGAGGGAAACCCGTGCGCGACCCGAAACCATCGAAATTCGAGACGGTCTTCTATGCGTTATTTCGATTGATGAATGAAACGAATGTTTCTAATTTAAACCATCAGTTTTGATGATGATCGCAGGATGCTCCGCATGACCACGCTTCTCGATAGCGACCAGCTCAAAACCTTCATCGCCATCGTGGAAACCGGAAGCTTCACCCGCGCCGCCGAAGTCGTCCACAAGACGCAGTCGGCGGTCTCGATGCAGATGAAGCGGCTCGAGGAGCGGCTGGGAAAAGCGATCTTCGCCCGCGACGGGCGCGCCTCGAAGCTCACCGAGGACGGCGAGCGGCTGCTCGATTACGCGCAGCGGATCGTGAAGCTGAACGCCGAGGCGCTGAACTCGATCGCCAATGCCGCCCTTTCCGGCCGCGTCCGGCTCGGCGTGCCGGACGATTACGCCGACCGCTACTTGCCGGAGATCATGGCGCGCTTCTCGCGCTCGCACCCGGAAGTGGAGCTCACGGTACTGTGCGAGC
>DASZGN010000032.1:0-5656 GCA_035938775.1 Trinickia sp. | reverse complement strand
CGGGCGGCGTCGTCGCCACGGCGCCGGGCGCGAAGCTCGCCGATCTGCGCTTCCATCACCCGCTCGCTTGCGCGCACCGCGGCTACAAGCGCACGTCGCCCGTCTACCTCGGCGAGTACGTGACGACCGATACGGGCACGGGCATCGTCCATTCGTCGCCGGCTTACGGCGTGGAAGACTTCGAATCGTGCAAGGCTCACGGCATGGCCGACTCCGACATCATCAACCCGGTGATGGGCGACGGCCGCTATATCGAATCGCTGCCGCTTTTCGGCGGGCTTACGATCTGGGCGGCGAATCCCAAGATCGTCGAAGCGCTCGGCGCGGCCGGCACGCTCTTGCATACGGAAAAGCACACGCACAGCTACATGCACTGCTGGCGCCACAAGACGCCGATCATCTACCGCGCAACCTCCCAGTGGTTCGCCGGCATGGATATCGCGCCGAAGGACGGCGGCACCACGCTGCGCGACACGGCGCTCGCCGGCGTCGAAGCGACCGCGTTTTACCCGTCGTGGGGCAAGCAGCGCCTCTACAGCATGATCGCGAACCGCCCCGACTGGACGCTGTCGCGCCAGCGCCAATGGGGCGTGCCGATGGCGTTCTTCGTTCACAAGGAGACGGGCGAGCTGCATCCGCGCACGCTCGAGCTGCTCGAGGCCGTCGCGCAACGTGTCGAGCAAGGCGGCATCGAAGCGTGGCAGACGCTCGATGCGCGCGAGTTGATCGGCGAAGACGCCGACATCTACGAGAAGAACCGCGACACGCTCGATGTCTGGTTCGATTCGGGCACGACACATTGGCACGTACTGCGCGGCTCGCACAAGGAGGTCTCGCAGTTCCCGGCAGACCTTTACCTCGAAGGTTCCGACCAGCACCGCGGCTGGTTTCACTCGTCGCTGTTGACGGCCTCGATGCTCGACGGCCGCGCGCCTTACCGCGCGCTGCTCACGCACGGCTTCACGGTGGACGGTGAAGGCCGCAAGATGAGCAAGTCGCTCGGCAACGGCATCGATCCGCACGAGGTGGCCAACCGCCTGGGCGCCGAGATCATCCGCCTCTGGATCGCGTCGACCGACTACTCGGGCGAGCTCGCGATTTCCGAGGAAATCTTGAAGCGCGTGACGGAGAGCTACCGGCGCATCCGCAATACGCTGCGATTCTTGCTTGCGAACCTGTCGGACTTCGATTTCGAGAAAGATGCGCGGCCGATTGCCGAATGGCTCGAAATCGATCGCTACGCGGTGGCGCTCTCGTCTGCGTTGCAAGCGGAAATTCTCGGCCATTACGAGAAGTACGAGTTCCACCCGGTCGTTGCCAAGCTGCAGACGTTTTGCTCCGAGGACCTCGGCGGGTTCTACCTCGACGTGCTCAAAGACCGCCTCTACACGAGCGCGCCGGACTCGAGCGCGCGCCGCTCGGCGCAAACGGTGCTCTATCACATCGCCCAGGGGTTGCTGCGCGCGATGGCGCCGTTCCTCTCGTTTACGGCCGAGGAAGCCTGGAAAATCTTCCAGCCGGGCAGCGACACGATCTTCGCCGAAACCTACTACCGCTACCCGGACGTGCCGGGCGCTGAGGCGATGCTCGCCAAGTGGTCGCTCTTGCGCACCGTGCGCGGCAACGTAACCAAGGCCCTCGAAGAAGCGCGCGTCGCGAACCAGATCGGCTCGTCGCTCCAGGCGGAAGTCCGGATCTGCGCGAGCGGTGCCGCTTATGACGCGCTTGCGAGCCTTAACGACGATCTCAAGTTCGTGCTGATCACGTCCGCGGCCGAAGTCGTCAAGGTCGATTCGGAAGCGGACGAAGGCGTCGAGGTGGTCGCCTCGAAGTACCTCAAATGCGAACGCTGCTGGCACTATCGCGCGGAGGTCGGCGCGCACCCCGAGCACCCCACCCTGTGCGGCCGCTGCGTGAGCAACCTGTTCGGCGAAGGCGAAAAGAGGAGCGCAGCTTAAATGTCGAAGACCCGTACGATGCAGGCGAGCGGCACGCTCGCGCCGTGGCTCGGTATCGCGCTCATCGTGATTTTGTTCGATCAATTGACGAAAATCGCCGTGGCGAAGGTGTTGTCGTACGCCAGCCCCTACCCGCTCGCGCCCTTCTTCAACCTGCTGCTCGTGTTCAACCGCGGCGCGGCGTTCAGCTTCCTGTCGTCGGCGAGCGGCTGGCAGCGCTGGGCGTTCACGGGCTTGGGCATCGTCGCCGCATGCGTCATTTGCTATCTGCTCAAGCGCCACGGCAGCCAGCGGCTCTTTTGCACAGCGCTCTCGCTGATCATGGGCGGCGCGCTCGGCAATGTGATCGACCGGCTCGTGTACGGACACGTGATCGACTTTCTCGACTTTCACGTCGGCGCCTGGCACTGGCCCGCCTTCAACTTGGCAGACAGTGCGATCGTAATCGGCGCAATATTGCTCGTGCTGGACGAATTGCGACGCGTGGGCGGCAAGCGCTGAGCTCAAAAGCCGGTCGACGCGGTGCGGCTGATTTAACGGCGCCGCTCGCCAGTCCTTTCTTCTGTTGTCGAGCGTCCTCGACCGTCGCTTACTTTCGTCCAATCATCGAGGCATATGCCGCCACTTGGCGGGGGGCATCCGGAGGCAACGTTGGCAAACACAGAACTCGCAGGCAAGCATCTCGTGCTCGGCATGACGGGCGGCATCGCCTGCTACAAGATTGCCGAGCTGACGCGTCTTTTGACGCAAGCCGGCGCGACCGTGCAGATTGCGATGACGGACGCGGCCACGCAGTTCATCACGCCCGTCACGATGCAGGCGCTCTCCGGGCGCCCCGTGTATACGAGCCAATGGGACGCGCGCATCGCGAACAACATGGCGCACATCGACCTGTCGCGCGAAGCGGATGCGATCGTCATCGCGCCCGCGTCGGCCGACTTTCTCGCGAAGCTCGCGCACGGCCGGGCCGACGACTTGCTCTCGACGCTTTGCCTCGCCCGCGAGTGTCCGCTGCTCGTCGTGCCCGCCATGAATCGTCAGATGTGGTCGCACCCGGCGACACAGCGCAACGTCGCCCAACTGCGAGCCGACGGCGTATTGGTGCTCGGCCCCGATGCGGGCTCGCAAGCCTGCGGTGAAGTCGGCGAGGGCCGGATGATCGAGCCGCAGGCGTCACTCGAGGCGATCGTTTCATTCTTTCAACCGAAAATTCTCGCCGGACGAAGCGTGCTCATCACGGCAGGCCCGACCTTCGAGCCGATCGATCCTGTGCGGGGTCTCACGAACCGCTCGAGCGGCAAGATGGGCTTCGCGCTCGCGCGCGCCGCGCAGCAGGCCGGCGCTGACGTGCGGCTGATCGCCGGCCCCGTCGCGCTCGCGACGCCGTGGGGAGTCGTGCGCGAAGACGTCGAGACGGCACGGCAAATGCATGAGGCCGTCATGCTGGCGGTGCCCGATTGCGACGTCTTCATTTCGGTCGCCGCGGTCGCTGATTGGCGCGTGGACGCGGTGAGCGCCGAAAAGATCAAGAAGACGGAGGCCGGTGCCGTGCCGAGCCTTTCGTTCGTCGAGAATCCGGACATCCTCGCAACGGTGGCACAGCTGCCGAATCCGCCGTTTTGCGTGGGATTTGCGGCTGAAAGCAGCGAGCTCGAGACCCATGCCGAACAAAAGCGCTTGCGCAAGAACGTGCCGCTTCTGATCGGCAATCTCGGCCCGCAGACGTTTGGCCGCGACGACAACGAGGTCGTGCTGTTCGAAGCCTCCGGGGCGACGCGCCTGCCGCGAGCCGACAAGGTCTCGCTCGCCAACGCGCTGATGGGCGAGATTGCGCGCCGGCTACCCGACGCGAGCCTGATTTCGTAGCGAAGCCCGCCGTTTCGCCGTGTGGCGAAGACGCCGGCACATTCGGAGCGGTACTGACATGACGTTACTTTCCGTGCTCGATCAAACGCCCGTGATCGAAGGGCACACGGCGGTCGACGCAATCGCGGCCACCATCGAACTCGCGCAGCTCGCCGACGATCTGGGCTACACGCGCTACTGGTGCGCGGAGCATCACGGCATGCTGGCCCTCGCGGACCCATGCCCTGAAGTGCTGCTCGCGCGGCTCGGCAGCGTAACAAAGCGCATACGCATCGGCTCGGGCGGCATCATGCTCCCGTACTACAGCCCGTTCAAAGTCGCCGAACAGTTTCTGATGCTCGAGGCGCTTTTTCCCAATCGCGTCGATCTCGGTGTCGGACGCGCACCCGGCAGCGATATGCGCACCGCGCAGGCCGTCGCCGCGGGCGCGTACAACCGCGGCGACATTTTCGCGCAGCAAGTCGCCGATCTCGTCGCCCTCATGGACGGCACACTGCCGGAGAACCATCTCGCCTACGGCGTGGTCGTGCAGCCGCAAGTCGAGACGCGGCCGCAGCTCTGGATGCTCGGCTCGAGCGATTTCGGTGGTCAGCTTGCCGCGCGGCTCGGCATGCGCTTCGCGTTCGCGCATTTCATCAACGCGCACTTCGGCCACCATGTCGGCAACGCATACCGCGAGCATTTCAACGCCGAGTACGAGGCCAAGCCTTATCTCGCGACGGCCGTCTTCGCGATCTGCGCCGATACCGAGGAGGAGGCGCTGGCGCTCGAAAAGGCTGTCGATCTGCGCCGGGTACAGATGGCCTACGGAATCAACGCACCGTTCCCCTCGCTCACACAAGGCGCCGAGCAGGAATACGGCGAGCGCGAGCAGCTCGTGATCGATCGTGAAAAAGCGCGCAGCATCATTGGCACGCCACACACGGTGACCGAGCGTCTCGTCGAATTGCAAGCGCAGTTCAACGCGGACGAGCTGATCGTGCTGACGGTAGCCGCCAGCTACCCCGCGCGGCTGCGCTCGTACGAACTGCTCGCTCAAGCGTTCGAGCTCGAACGTAATCAGCCGACGGCCTAGCCCATTCTTCCCGCCCGCAACTACCACTACGAATGAACCTCGACCTCAAGATCCTCGATGCGCGCATGCGCGACCAATTGCCCACCTATGGGACGCCTGGCAGCGCGGGCCTCGATCTGCGCGCCTGCCTCGACAAGCCGCTCATGCTCGAGCCGGGCCAGACGGCACTCGTGCCGACCGGCCTTGCGATCCACGTCGGCGACCCTGGCTACGCGGCGCTGATCCTGCCGCGCTCGGGGCTCGGCCACAAGCACGGGATCGTGCTGGGGAATTTGGTCGGATTGATCGATTCCGACTATCAGGGCGAGCTGATGATCTCGACCTGGAACCGCGGCCACACGACGTTTACGCTGAACCCGATGGAGCGACTCGCCCAGCTCGTGATCGTTCCGGTGGTTCAGGCGCAGTTCAATATCGTCGACGATTTCGCGCAGAGCGAGCGCGGCGCCGGCGGCTTCGGCAGCACGGGCAAGCACTGATCGGGCGCGGCCGGCGCACCATAGCCTTACGCGTGCGCGCCGCGTGACAACCGGTTAAGCGCCGCACCAAACAAAACGGCGCGGTTTCCCGCGCCGTTCTTCGTTTCAGCCTGCGACTAACACTTGCCGCACTATTCGACTTCCAACGTCTCCGGGTTCGGATTGCGCGGTGCGGCGTTTTCGTCGAAGGTCAGCTGCACCTTGTCGGCTTCGTCGACATCCACCGTCACCCGTCCGCCACTCATCAGCTTGCCGAACAGCAACTCGTCGGCCAGCGC
>DASZGN010000031.1:0-6552 GCA_035938775.1 Trinickia sp. | reverse complement strand
GATATCGGCGACGACAGGCTCGGGCAGGTCGCGCCCCCAGTTCACGCCGGTGGTATGGAAGTCGACCTCGTTCGAGCCGACGACGAAATCGCTCATGCGCGCAACCGTGGTGTCAGCGACCACCTTGACGGGCTTTTTCGTGCCGATGGGGCCGAGATAGCCCGGCGGCGTGCCGAACCATTCGACGATCTCGGCTTCCGTCGCGAAGCGGAAATCGGCGAGCCCCGGCAGCTTGCTCACCTTGACCTCGTTCAGATCGTGATCCCCGCGGAGCATCAAGAGCCAGATGGTCGGGGCGGCGCCTTCATTGTCGGTGGCGAGCACGATCGACTTGATGGTCCGTTCCAGCGGAATGCCGAGGAACTCGGCGACGGCCTCGCATTTGGCCTTGCCCGGCGTCGCCATCTTGTTCATCGGCTCGCGCGGCTCGTCGCGCTCGGCGTAAAGCGGCAGCGCTTCAGCCGCTTCGACGTTCGCCGCGAAATCCGACGTGGGGCAGTACGCGATGTCGTCCTCACCCGTCGCGGCGATGACGTGAAACTCCTGCGAGCGATTACCGCCGATCGAGCCGCTATCGGCCGTCACCGCGCGGAACTCGAGGCCGACGCGCGTGAAGATGCGCACGTAGGCGTCGTACATCTTGCGATACGACTCTTGCAGGCCGGCTTGATCCTTGTCGAACGAGTACGCGTCCTTCATCGTGAATTCGCGGCCGCGCATCACACCGAAGCGCGGACGAATCTCATCGCGGAACTTCGTCTGGATCTGATAGAAGTTGACCGGCAGTTGACGGTAGCTCTTGATCTGGTTGCGCGCGATGTCGGTCACGACTTCCTCGTGCGTCGGCCCCATCAGGAAGTCGTTCTGCTTGCGGTCCTTGAAGCGCAGCAGCTCGGGGCCGTACTTCTCCCAGCGCCCGGATTCCTGCCAGAGCTCGGCGGGCTGCACGGCGGGCATCAAGAGTTCGAGCGCGCCCGCCCGGTTCATCTCTTCGCGCACGATGGCTTCGACCTTGCGAATCGAGCGCAGGCCGATCGGCAGATAGTTGTAGATACCGCCGGCAACGCGACGAATCATGCCCGCGCGCACCATCAGCTTGTGGCTGACGATTTCGGCGTCGGCGGGCGCTTCCTTCAGGGTGCCGATAAAGAAACGGGAGGCTTTCATTCAAAAATTTTCCAAAAGCGGCGGCCCACGGCGGGCTGCCGAAAGAGGGGAACGAGCGAATCGGGGTCAGTTTGAACCGTCGCGCGGCGCGGCCGATAGCCTATCGCACCGCGGACGAATTCGTCGGACAAGCTGCGGCCGTACGGGGCACGCGCTATGCAGTGCGCCAAACGTTCCTGGTGCATGCCGATGCGAAATACTCGTTATCTGTTTATAATCAAAGCAATTTTAAAGGATTCGAAGGTGGTTGTATGCTGGATCGCGAAGGCTTTCGCCCGAACGTCGGCATCATCCTCTTGAACGCGCACAACGAGGTGTTTTGGGGCAAGCGACTCCGTGAACATTCCTGGCAGTTTCCGCAAGGGGGCATCAAATATGGAGAGACCCCTCTGCAAGCGATGTATCGGGAGTTACACGAAGAAACCGGCTTGCGTCCGGAACATGTCAAGATCATCGGTCGCACGCGCGACTGGTTGCGCTATGAGGTGCCGGACAAGTTTATCAAGCGTGAAGTCCGCGGCCATTACCGCGGCCAGAAGCAGATCTGGTTCCTGCTCCGGATGGTCGGGCGCGACTGCGATATCTGCTTGCGCGCCACCGATCACCCGGAATTCGATGCGTGGCGGTGGAACGAGTATTGGGTGCCGCTCGATGCCGTCATCGAGTTCAAGCGGGATGTCTATCAGTTGGCATTGACGGAGCTGTCGCGGTTCCTGCGCCGTCCTGCGCCGCGCGCTGAAAAGCCGCGTGCCCCGCACGGGCTGCGGTACCCTCGCGTGTTGGCGGCCACGCAGCATGCAGAGGCGGTCTCGGCGGTCCTGAGCGAAACGGCAAGCGCAAGCGACAACGCCGAGTCTTGCATCGCCCCGACGTCGATGCTGCCTGACTGAGGGCCGGGGCAATCACCCGATCGCACTTCACGCCGCACGCGGGCGCTATCATTCGACTTTTCGAATGTCGCGCCCGTTTTTAGCTGCGCTGAAATTGTCCGGTGCGCGCTGAAATTGTCCGCTGCGCGGCCATTTTTAGCTGCGCTGAAATTGTCGGCTGCGCGGCCATTTTTCCAAGGAACCCAGATTGAAATCGATTGCTCTCGCGCTGGCGTGCGTCGCCGGCGGCGTTCTTCTGTCCGCCTGCTCGCACGCTCCGACCAACAAGGACGACGACGGTGCCTTCACCTATCTGCTCGATCGCAAGTCCAACTGGACGGAAAACAAGGTCGATACGCTGCCGCCGCTGCCGCAAGCGAGCAATCTGATTGCGTTCGACGTTTCGCTGAACACGCCGCTGAAGTTCTTTGTCGATGCCAAGTCGCTGACGGTGGACACGGACGGTATCGTGCGCTACTCGGTCGTCGTGACGAGCCCCTCCGGCGCGCGCAACGTGAACTACGAAGGCATTCGCTGCGATACCTACGAGTGGCGGCTTTATGCCGGTCTCAATGCAAGCCATGACGGCTGGGACCGCACCGTGGAAAACGACTGGCAGCGCATCGAAAACGGCGATCTGAACGCCTATCACGCGTCGCTCTACCAGGATTATTTCTGCGAGAACAAGATGCCGACGGGCTCGACGAAGTCAATCGTCGACAATATGCGCTTGCATCGCACCCCAACATCCAACATCCACTAAAGGCGCGATTGGGCGTGCGAGCATGCCGCATGCGGTGCGGCCACCAGCAAAGCAAAAGGCAACGGGCGCTGGGCGCCAACTGACGCGCGGGTCTTTTTCTAGTGCGCTACGCAGCCCGGCAGCCCGGCGTGCCACGCTTAAACAATCAAATTAGCACGAGATTGTCGCGATGGATCAACTCGGGCTCGAGCATGTAGCCGAGGATCGCCTCGATCTCGGCGCTCGGATGCCGCTGGATCAGCTTCGCTTCCGCGCTGCTGTAGTTCGTAATGCCACGGGCCACTTCCTGCCCCTTCGCGTTCAGGCAGGCGATCACCTCACCGCGAGCGAACGCGCCTTTCACATCGACGACACCGATCGGAAGCAAGCTCTTGCCCCCGGCCGTGAGCTTTTCGGCCGCGCCGTCGTCGATCACCACGTGGCCGCGCACCTGGAGATGGTCGGCCATCCATTGCTTGCGGGCCGCGAGCCGCGCGGTTCGCGCGACAAGCTGCGTGCCGATCGCTTCACCGGCCGCGAGCCGCGCCAGCACGTTTGGCTCGCTACCGCTCGCGATCACCGTGTTGGCGCCGCTGCCCGCCGCGCGCTTTGCCGCGAGGATCTTCGTCAACATGCCGCCGCGGCCGATGCTCGTGCCCGCGCCGCCGGCCATGGCTTCGAGTTCCGGCGCGCCGGCGTTAGCCTCCTTCACGAGCTCGGCGCTCGGGTTCTTGCGCGGATCGGCCGTATAGAGACCGTGCTGGTCGGTGAGGATAACGAGCGCGTCGCCTTCGATCAGATTGGCGACGAGTGCACCTAGTGTGTCGTTGTCGCCGAACTTGATTTCGTCGGTGACGACCGTATCGTTCTCGTTGATGATCGGCACGACGCCCAAGCGCAGCAGCGTAAGCAGCGTCGAGCGCGCGTTGAGGTAGCGCTCGCGATCGGCCAGGTCCGCGTGCGTGAGCAGAATCTGCGCGGTGCGAATGCCGTGCTCGGCAAAACGGCTTTCATAGACTTGCGCGAGCCCCATCTGCCCGACGGCCGCGGCCGCCTGCAATTCGTCGATTTCACGGGGACGCTTCGCCCAGCCAAGACGCTGCATGCCTTCGGCAATCGCGCCCGAACTGACGAGCACGACCTCCTTGCCCTGCGAGCGCACTTGCGCGATCTGGGCCGCCCAACGGCCGATCGCGGCTTGATCGAGCCCGCGTCCGTCGTTCGTGACGAGGCTGGACCCCACCTTCACTACCAAGCGTTTCGAATCGGCGATGACAGAGCGCATCGTGCGACAGCCTCCATGAATGACGGGTAAGCCGCCGCACGTTCTGTGCGCGGCGGCAGGCAACGGATGACTCGCGGGCCGTTTGTCCGCTCGTCACCCTTGCGGCGGAACCGTATCGCCCGATGCCGCGGCCCGGGCCTCGCGAAAGCGCACGTCGGCGGCGAGGTCTTCCGCCTGCTCGGCGCGGTGGGCGTCCGAGTGTTCCGCGAGATAGTCGTAGACCGCGTAGCAAAGATTTTCGCAACCGAGCCCCGTCAGCGCCGAGATCTCGAATACCGGGCCGCTCCATTCGAAGCGCTCGATGAAGTCCGCCACGCGCGCTTCGCGCTCGTCCTCGGGAACCATGTCGAGCTTGTTCAGCACCAGCCAGCGGGGCTTTTGAAAGAGCGCCTCGTCGTACTTGCGCAACTCCCCGACAATCGCCTTCGCCTCCGCAACCGGGTCGACGCTCTCGTCAAACGGTGCGAGATCGACGAGATGCAGCAAGAGGCCCGTGCGCTGCAAGTGCCGAAGGAACTGGTGACCGAGCCCCGCCCCTTCGGCGGCACCCTCGATGAGACCGGGAATATCCGCGATGACGAAGCTCCTGCTCGGCCCGACGCGCACGACGCCGAGATTCGGTGCGAGCGTCGTGAACGGGTAGTCGGCAATCTTCGGCTTCGCGTTCGAAACCGACGAAATGAACGTCGATTTGCCCGCGTTCGGCATGCCGAGCAACCCGACGTCGGCCAGCACCTTCAACTCGAGGCGCAGCATGCGGCGCTCGCCGGGCTTGCCCTCCGTTTTCTGGCGCGGCGCGCGGTTCGTGCTCGACTTGAAATGCAGGTTGCCGAGACCGCCCGCACCGCCCTCGGCAACGAGGACCTTCTGCTCGTGCTCCGTCAGATCGGCAATGATCTCGCCCGTGTCCATATCGTTGATGACGGTGCCGACCGGCATGCGCAGCACGATATCGTCGCCGCCCTTGCCGTAGCAGTCGGAGCCGCGCCCGTTTTCGCCGTTGCGGGCCTGGTGCTTCTTCGCATAGCGGTAGTCGATCAGCGTGTTGATGTTGCGGTCTGCGACCGCGTAGACGCTGCCGCCACGGCCGCCGTCGCCGCCGTCGGGGCCGCCGAACGGAACGAACTTCTCGCGGCGCATCGACGCGCTGCCGTCGCCGCCGTCGCCGGCGATCACCTCGATCCGCGCTTCGTCAATGAACTTCATTTATCGCTCCGTCCCACTCGTTCCCGTTGTTCCCGTTATTTTGCCGCGCGCGGCACCGCTTGACCAAGCCAACGGGCATCAAATCAACTGCGCGCCGCATAAGAAAAAAGGCCCCGCCAACTTCGCGGGGCCTTTCTCGGTTTGTCGCACCCGTGTCTGATTGAACTCAGACCGCGGCCGGGACGACAGTGACCATGTGCTTCTTGTCGGCGCCTTTCGTCGTGAACTTGACGTGGCCATCGACCAACGCGAAGAGCGTATGGTCCTTGCCGAGGCCGACGTTGTCGCCAGCGTGCATGCGCGTGCCGCGTTGACGGACGATGATGCCGCCCGCATTGATCGCCTGGCCGCCGTACACTTTGACGCCGAGGCGCTTCGACTCGGAATCGCGGCCGTTGCGGGAAGACCCGCCTGCTTTTTTGTGTGCCATCTGATTGCTCCTTGACCGGTGCGCTTACGCGTTGATCGCGTCGATGCGCAGTTCGGTGTAGTTCTGGCGGTGGCCGCCATGCTTCTGGTAGTGTTTCCGGCGACGCATCTTGAAGATCGTCACTTTGGCATGCCGACCGTGCGACACCACGGTAGCCTTGACGGAAGCCCCACTGACCAGCGGCGAACCGAATTTGATCGATTCGCCTTCGCCCACTGCAAGAACCTGGTCGAGCGTGATTTCAGCGTCAATGTCTGCCGGTATCTGTTCTACTTTCAATTTTTCGCCAACGGCAACCTTGTACTGCTTGCCGCCGGTTTTTATGACCGCGTACATTGAAAACCTCACTCTGTATTCGCGCTACGTTTCGCGCGCTTTTTGCACTTTCCCACGCACCGTGCGTGAAAACGCGTGATTATACATGGAGTTAGCTCCACGGTCAAAAGCGAGCTTCGCGCGCTCGCGCCGCCCTCCTCGCCACTCATTCGACCCCGAAATGACGACACACCCGCGCAACCTGCGGGGTGCATGCTCGCTTGACCCTCGGCGCGCCTCATAAGCCTTTATAATCCGCGGCAACTCCCTTTTTTCTCATCATGTCGTCAACCGCCACCTCTTCTCCCAGCGCCGCCACCTTGCTTGCTCCGATCGCCGAAGACATGGAGCAGGTGAATCGCGTCATTCGGCAACGTTTGGCCTCCGAGGTGATGCTGATCAATCAGATCTCCGAGTACATCATCGGGGCGGGCGGCAAGCGCCTGCGTCCGGCGCTGCTGCTATTGGTCGCGCGGGCGCTGGGCGACACCACCGGCTACCGGCACGAGCTCGCAGCCGTCGTCGAATTCATCCATAC
>DASZGN010000030.1:0-3497 GCA_035938775.1 Trinickia sp. | reverse complement strand
CTGCGCGGGTCACGCGCGCAACGGCGCGAGCGATGAGCGGCCATTCACGCCCACATGGCACGGCGCGTTTGCCTTTGCGAGCGCGTGGGCGCTTGGCGAATGGTTGCGCGGCACCGTGCTCACGGGCTTCCCGTGGCTTGCCAGCGGCTACGCGCAGGTCGACGGGCCGCTCGCCGGTTTCGCTGCGATCGCGGGCGTGTACGGAGTCGGCTGGATGCTTGCGCTCATCGCGGCGCTCGTCGTCGAGACGCTGTACAAGCTGTACACGGACCGCGGGCGAGGCGCGAGTGCGGCGCTGCCGGCGGTGCTCGCGCTTCTCCTGATCGCGAGCGGCATCGCGCTCATGGGCGTGACATGGACGCTGCCTGCTAATGCGCCGCTCACCGTGCGCATACTGCAAGGCAACGTGAAGCAGGAGATGAAGTTTGACGAAACGGGCGTGCGGGAGGCGACAGCGCTTTATCAGAAGATGATCACCGAGCGGCCCGCGGATTTGATCGTGACGCCCGAGACGGCCATTCCGATGCTGCCGCAGCAGTTCCCCGCGTCGTTTGCGCGCGCGGTGCGCGAGTTTTCCGATGCGACGGACTCATCGCTGCTCTTGGGCGCGTTCGGCGCGACGATCGAGCCCGACGGGCGCATCGCCGATGTCACGAACAGCGTCTACGGCATCACCCCCGGCTCGGGGGAGCTTTACCGCTACGACAAGCATCACCTCGTGCCGTTTGGCGAATTCGTGCCGTGGGGCTTTCACTGGTTCGTGCGGATGTTGAACATTCCACTCGGCGATCTCGGGCGAGGCAAGCCGGTGCAACAACCGTTCATGGTCCGCAATCAGCCGATCGCCGCCGACATCTGCTACGAAGACATTTTTGGCGAGGAAATCGCGCGCTCGCTGCGTGACGCGAGCGTGCCCGCGGGCGTGCTGGTCAATTCGACGAACCTTGCATGGTTCGGCGATACCATCGCGCTCGATCAGCATTTGCAGATTGCCCGCATGCGCTCGCTCGAGACAGGCCGGCCGATGCTGCGCGCGACGAACACCGGCGCCACGGCCGCGATCGATGCGCATGGCCGTGTGATGGCGCGGCTGCCTGCGTTCACGGTCGGCTCGCTCGACGTTTCGGTTCAAGGCACGTCCGGCAGGACGCCGTACGTGACGAGCGGCAACAACCTCGTGCTCGCGGTGTCGCTCGTGCTGCTCGCGTTCGGATTTGCGTTCGGGCCTGGGCGGGTGAGTGGGCGCAAGAATCCGCGTTGAGGTTGCGGCAGGTGCTTCGCTCTCTTGGGTTTTCTCCTGAGCGTCGCACAGCGTACCTTCCTCGAAGTCTTCGGTTCATTGCTCATTCCTCCGTGGGCGTCACTCACGACCACGGAGAGACTTCGCTTACGGTGTGCTTCAATCCGGTAAAATCCGTTGTTTAAGCACCGGGCCGCTTCCGGCCATCCGGCCGGCCCCCGCCAAAGCCGCATGCATTCATGCGTGCGCGGCCCGGCATTCGGTCCATCCGCCGCCTAAGCCTCATAAGGCACGACATGCTCACGTTTCAGCAAATCATCCTGACGCTGCAGTCCTATTGGGACCAACAAGGTTGCGCGCTGCTCCAGCCGATCGACATGGAAGTCGGCGCCGGCACCTCGCACGTCCACACGTTCTTGCGCGCGGTCGGCCCCGAGCCGTGGCGCGCCGCGTACGTGCAGCCGTCGCGCCGCCCCAAGGACGGCCGCTACGGCAACAACCCGAATCGCTTACAGCACTACTACCAGTATCAGGTCGTGCTGAAGCCGGCACCGGAGAACATCCTCGATCTCTATCTCGGCTCGCTCGAAGCGCTCGGCTTCGATCTGAAGCAAAACGACGTGCGCTTCGTCGAAGACGACTGGGAGAACCCCACGCTCGGCGCCTGGGGTCTAGGGTGGGAGGTCTGGTTAAACGGCATGGAAGTCACACAGTTCACCTACTTCCAGCAAGTGGGCGGTCTCGACTGCAAGCCCGTGCTCGGCGAAATCACCTACGGCCTCGAGCGGCTCGCCATGTATCTGCAAAAGGTCGAGAACGTCTATGACCTCGTCTGGACCGAATGGGAAGAAGACGGTCCGAACGGCCCGGAGTTGCGCCGCCTCACCTATGGCGATGTCTACCACCAGAACGAAGTCGAGCAATCGACTTACAACTTCGAGCATGCGAACGTCGATCTGCTCTTCACGCTGTTCAACAGCTACGAGTCGGAAGCGAAGCGGATGATCGAGACGCAGCTCGCGCTGCCCGGCTACGAGCTCGTGCTCAAAGCGGCGCATACGTTCAACCTGCTCGATGCGCGCGGCGCGATTTCGGTCACCGAGCGCGCGGCGTATATCGGCCGCATTCGCGCGCTTTCGCGCTTGGTCGCGCAAGCCTATTACGATTCGCGCGAAAAGCTCGGCTTCCCGATGCTCGGCAACCCCGTGCACGGCGTGCACGGCCTCACGACCGATGCGCAAGATGCCGCGATGCCCGCGTGGGTGCCGCCGCTCAAGATGGAACGCGAAATTGGCAAGCCATGACGAGACCCATCACAACATGAATCAAGCTCACCAAGCCACTCTGCTCGTCGAATTGTTGACTGAGGAATTGCCGCCGAAGGCGCTCGCGCGTCTTAACGACGCGTTTGCCACTGGCGTCGTCGAGCGGCTCGCCGCGCGCGATTTGATCGACGGCGAGCCGTCGTTCGAGCGCTTCGCCACGCCGCGCCGCCTCGCCGTGCTGATCAAGAACGTGCGCGCCGTCGCGCCGGAGAAGCAAGTGCGCGAAAAAGTGCTGCCCGTGTCGGTCGCACTCGACGCGAACGGGCAGCCCACCGCGCCGCTTGCGAAAAAGCTCGCGGCGCTCGGCTTTCCCGATGTCGCGCTTGGCGATCTCGAGCGTGCGACGGACGGCAAGGCCGAAGCGTTCTTCCTGCATTACGCGGCGCCCGGCGCGACGCTTGCCGAGGGGCTGCAAGCCGCGCTCGACGAAGCACTCGCGAAGCTGCCCATCCCGAAGGTGATGACCTATCAGCGCCCCGACGGCACGAACGTGCAATTCGTGCGTCCGGTGCAGCGGCTCACTGTCTTGCACGGCGCCGAAGTCGTGCCCGTCACCGCGTTCGGCATCGACGCAGGCGATACCACCCTCGGCCATCGTTTTCTGTCCGAGGGCCTCGTCGCTATCCTGCATGCGGACGATTACGCGCAAACGCTGCGCACGAAAGGGCATGTGATCGCCAACTTCGTCGAGCGCAAGGAAAGCATCGGCACGCAACTGCTCGCGCACGCGAATGGTGACAGCGTCGTCATGCCCGAAGCACTGCTCGACGAAGTGACTTCGCTCGTCGAATGGCCGGTCGTCTACGAATGCCGCTTCGAGGACGAGTTCCTTCAGGTGCCGCAGGAATGTCTGATTCTCACGATGCAGACGAATCAGAAGTACTTCGCCCTCACCGACGCCTCGGGCAAGCTGCGCTCACGCTTTCTGATCG
>DASZGN010000029.1:0-2560 GCA_035938775.1 Trinickia sp. | reverse complement strand
TCAGGCGCAAGTAGTGGCCGGGGAATTTCGCGGCACGGATCGCTATATCGCCACCGAGGAGCTGATGGCCGCGGTGAACGCAGCCATGGTGCTGTCGCGCCCGCTGCTGATCAAGGGCGAGCCCGGCACGGGCAAGACGATGCTCGCGGAAGAGGTGGCCGCTTCGCTCGGCATGCCGCTCTTTCAATGGCACATCAAGTCGACCACGAAGGCGCAGCAGGGTCTCTACGAATACGACGCGGTTTCGCGTCTGCGCGATTCGCAGCTTGGCGACGCGCGCGTGAAGGACATCGCCAACTACATCGTGAAGGGCGTGCTCTGGCAAGCGTTCGAATCGGATGTGCCGGCGGTGCTGCTCATCGACGAAGTCGACAAGGCCGACATCGAATTCCCCAACGACTTGCTGCGCGAGCTCGACCGAATGGAGTTCCACGTCTACGAGACGCGCGAAGTCGTGCGGGCGAAGCATCGTCCGCTCGTCGTCATCACGTCGAACAACGAAAAGGAGCTGCCCGATGCATTCTTGCGCCGGTGCTTCTTTCACTACATCAAGTTTCCCGATCCGGCGACAATGCAGCGCATCGTCGACGTCCACTACCCCGGCGTGCGCAAGGAGCTGCTTGCCGCGGCGCTCGAAAGCTTTTTCGAGCTGCGCAACGTCTCGGGGCTGAAGAAAAAGCCGTCCACCTCGGAGCTGCTCGATTGGCTGAAGCTCTTGCTCGCCGAGGACATCCCCCCCGAAGCGCTGCGTTCGACCGATCAGAAGCAGGTCGTCCCGCCGCTTCACGGCGCGCTGCTCAAGAACGAGCAGGACATCAACCTCTTCGAGCGGCTCGTGTACATGAACCGCCACAACCGCTAAGCCTCGTCGAAGGAGAGCCGCCGCATGGCCGCCCGATGGATTGAGCCCGTCACGCTCAAAGGTGAACACGTCGTTCTCGAGCCGCTCGCGCCCGACCACGCGAGTGCGCTCGCACACGCGGCCGCCGACGGCGAGCTCTGGAAGCTCTGGTACACGAGCGTGCCCGCGCCCGGCGCCGAGCGCGAGTACATCGAAGCCGCGCTCGCGATGCGCGAGCACCAAGGCGCGATGCCGTTCGCCGTGCGCGATGCGGCGACGGGCGACATCGTCGGCTCGACCCGCCTGTTCAACGTCGAAGCGGCGCACCGGCGCGTCGAGATCGGCCACACGTGGTACGCGAGGCGCGTGCAGCGCACGGCGCTCAACACCGAAGCGAAGCTGCTCTTGCTCACCCACGTGTTCGATGCGCTTGGCGCCATCGCCGTCGAATTCCGCACCCATTTCATGAACCACCAATCGCGCGCCGCGATTGCTCGGCTGGGTGCGAAGCAGGACGGCATCTTGCGTCATCATCAGATCGGCCGCGACGGCGTCATTCGCGACACGGTGGTGTTCTCGATCATCGCGCCGGAATGGCCCGCGGTGCGCGCAAATCTACTGTTCAAGCTCGGGCGCTAGGACGCTACAGCTCTCGGAGGCCGGCGGCATGCTCATCGATTTCTTTTACACGTTGCGCGCGGCGCAGTTGCCGGTGTCGGTCAAGGAATACCTCTCGCTCGTCGAGGCGATGCGCGAGCGCGTGATCGCTCCGTCGATCGACGAGTTCTATTACCTCGCGCGGCTCACGCTCATCAAGGACGAGCGCTACTTCGACAAGTTCGATCAGGCATTCGGCGCCTACTTCCGCGGCGCCCAGGCGCGTACCCAAGAGGCGTTCGAGGTGCCGCTCGATTGGCTCAAGAAGCGTCTGCAACGCGAGCTCACGCCCGAGGAAAAGGCGCAGATCGAGGCGTTGGGCGGGCTCGACGAGCTGATGGCGCTGCTCAAGCAGCGCTTCGAAGAACAAAAGGGACGCCACGAGGGCGGCAACAAGTGGATCGGCACGGGCGGCACGTCGCCGTTCGGCAACGGCGGCTATCACCCCGAAGGCATCCGCGTCGGCGGAGAGTCGGCCGGCAACCGCACCGCCGTGAAAGTGTGGGAGCAGCGCGGCTATCGCGATTACGACGATTCGGTCGAAATCGGCACGCGCAACATCAAGGTGGCGTTAAGAAGGCTGCGCCGCTTCGCGCGCGAGGGCGCCGCCGACGAGCTCGATTTACCCGATACGATCCGCAGCACGGCCGCGAACGCCGGGTGGCTCGACCTCAAGATGGTGCCCGAGCGCCACAACACGGTGAAGGTGCTGATGCTGCTCGATGTCGGCGGCTCGATGGACGACCACATCAAGCGCACCGAAGAGCTTTTCTCGGCCACGAAGGCCGAGTTCAAGCATCTCGAGTTCTACTACTTCCACAACTGCGTCTACGACTTTCTGTGGAAGAACAACCGGCGCCGCCACGTCGAGCGCGTAGCCACCTGGGACGTGCTGCACAAGTTCACGCCCGACTACAAGCTGATCTTCGTCGGCGATGCGACGATGAGCCCCTACGAAGTGCTGCAGCCGGGCGGCTCGGTCGAATACAACAACCCCGAAGCCGGTGCGGTGTGGCTGCGCCGCTTGGCCGACCAGTTCCCGCATCATGCGTGGCTCAACCC
>DASZGN010000028.1:0-4163 GCA_035938775.1 Trinickia sp. | reverse complement strand
TTGCATGTCGGAACAGGCGGACAGCAACAGCACGGACAGGGCTGTTGCCCCAATTAACTTGACTTGCATGATTCCTCGCGCGTTTGTTATTCGTTTTTACGGCAATGATTCGCTTGCGTAGCGCAATGCCGATGACAGTCGTCCCCGGGGCATTCCACTAACGCTTCCCGATTAACGGCAATCGCACGTGAAAACTTTACGGCGCGCACTTAAGATTTCTTTATTCTTGCCGTAAGCCAGCCGCTTCCAAACAGCGACAGTGCTGAACCGCCTTGGTCACACGCTCACCCCTGATAGGCAAACGGCGAATAAAAGCCGTTGCGATCCGATGTCTCACGCGTGAATCCGTGGTCGGTGAAGCGAAAGCTTTTCGACTTGCCGATCACTGCGGGAAAACCTGGAACGGCGGTGAATGGATGGTTCGAAATCGTCACGTCGTTGCCGCCTTGGCCCGTCAACGCTTCGATCTCCATCTCGGCCACGTCGGGTATGCGCAGCACACGCCGTTTGCCGTCGATCCGGTAATCGATCGCAGCCGCCTTGACCCCCAGCACGTCGCCGATCAGCGGCCCCAGCGCGGCAAGCGGCCCCCCCGCCTGGCCCGAGAAAATCGCGCCCATCGCCTGTTGCTGGTCAGGCGTGCCGCGTTCGTCGACATAAAGCGCCACTTTCCACTTCGTCTGCATCATGTGGCCGGGCGCATACGCGAAAAGGGCGGCATTGAGTCCGTCGAGCGCCACGTTGCCGGACATGCCCTGGTCGATGTGCCAGGCGATCAGAACGGCGCAGTCCCCGTCCGACGGGGGCCCCAGGCAAACGCAACTGCATGGGGCGAGACAGTTGCAGCTTTCGAAGTATGTGCCGGAGACATTCCATTTGTCGGCCATGGCATGTGCCCTCCAATGTGCTCGATCGAAGACAAAAAGGAACGTCATTGAAGTTTAGTCCGCGCGGATGCGCCCGTTAGCGCTTCAAACCCGGAAAGCGAGACGTTGGCGGCATTTAACGCATGCCCAGCGCAGATTGGCGCTCAGCGCAGAATTGCCCTTATTCGCTCAATTGACATCGCTTCGACGCTCGCGTAAATTTCGCGAACGCGTCGGGAGAGCGCGCGGGCCTTGGGTTTACCCATGCGGCCCACGCCGCCGAAGGGGCACACCCACAAACTCTCAGGCAAAAGGACCGACCGCGTCGAAAAACGCCGTTTCCAACGGGTTTTCCGCACTCTGGAGAGCGGCAGTAGCTTAATTCAAAGCAAGCTGCCCACCGAAGGGGCGCGCGTTCGCCAGGCCGTCAAAGCATTGACCGTCTTCGCGAGCGCAATCTCTCAGGTACCGAGGACAGAGGGGACATGCATCGCAATCGCCACAGGCATCGCGCCGGTGCGCATTGAGGCAAGCATGACTCTTTTACTCGCGAAACCTTAAAGCGCGCCGAGGCTCCAATGACCGAACTGAAACATACCCCGCTCAACGCTGCGCATCGCGCGCTCAATGCCCGCATGGTCGATTTCGGCGGCTGGGACATGCCCGTCAACTACGGCTCGCAGATCGAAGAACATCAGGCCGTGCGCACCGATGCCGGCATGTTCGACGTCTCGCACATGTGCGTCGTCGATTTCACCGGCCCGCGTGCACGCGCCTTTTTCGAGCTCGCGATCGCCAATAACGTCGGCAAGCTGCAAACGCCGGGCCGCGCGCTCTATTCGTGCCTGCTGAACGAGCAAGGCGGCGTAATCGACGACCTTATCGTCTACTTCTTCTCCGACGATTTCTTCCGCGTCGTCGTCAATGCCGGCACCGCCGAGAAAGATATCGCCTGGTTCAATCGCTTGAACACCGAGCGCGGTTTCGGCCTTGCGATTACCCCCCGTCGCGACTTCGCGATCGTCGCCGTGCAAGGCCCCAATGCGCGCGCCAAGGTGTGGCAAGCCGTGCCCGTCGCGCGCGAAGCGACGGAGCCGCTCAAACCCTTCAACGCCGCGAGCATCGCAGGCACGCCGTTCGGCGATCTCACCGTCGCGCGCACGGGCTACACGGGCGAAGACGGCTTCGAAATCATCGTGCCCGTCACGCATGTTCAAGCGCTCTGGCAAGCGTTGCAGCAACAAGGCGTGCGTCCCTGCGGGCTCGGCGCGCGCGATACGCTGCGCCTCGAAGCCGGCATGAACCTCTACGGCCAGGACATGGACGATAACGTCTCGCCGCTCGACGCCGGCCTCGCATGGACGGTCGACCTCGCCACGCCGCGCGAGTTCGTCGGCCGCGCCGCGCTCGAAGCGAACGGCGCGCGCCAGGCGTTCGTCGGCCTCATCCTGCAGAAGGAAAACGGCAAGGCGGGCGGCGTGCTTCGTGCGCATCAGAAAGTGCTCACGCCGCAAGGCGAAGGCGAAATCACGAGCGGCACGTTCTCGCCGACGATGCAGGAATCGATCGCCTTCGCGCGCGTGCCGAAGGGCGTGCAGCCGGGCGACCGCGTGCAGGTCCAGATCCGCGACAAAGCGCTGCCCGCAACCGTGGTAAAACTGCCGTTCGTGCGCAATGGCAAGGTGCTGGCGGCTTGAGCGCCGCATGGCGCGCGTCCCCCTATTCAACGCATTCCCTCTATTTAGGAGCATCCGATGAGCAACGTCCCGGCCGATCTGCAGTACACCGACGAACATGAATGGCTGCGCAAGGAAGCTGACGGCACGCTGACGGTCGGCATCACCGATCACGCGCAAAGCACGCTCGGCGACATCGTCTTTCTGGAGCTGCCCGAAATCGGCAAGTCGGTGGCGGCGGGCGACGCAGTTGGCGTCGTCGAATCCGTGAAAGCGGCCTCCGATATCTACGCGCCCGTTTCCGGCGAAATCGTCGCCGTCAACGACTCGATCCTCGATACGCCCGATGTCGTGAACAGCGACGCCTACGCCGCGTGGCTCTTCAAAGTCAAGCTCGCCCCGGGCGCCTCGACCGACAAGCTGCTCGACGCCGCCGCTTACTCGAAGCTCGTCGACTGACCTTCCCATTCTCTTTTGTCACTTGCCGCGCGGCGCTTCGAGCGCGTCTGTCGAAGCCGCCGCGCGCGAATGCCTGCCCTGCCTACCATGAAGCTCGAACACCCGGATCGTCTGATGAACCGCTCCACTCTCTCGCTTGCCACGCTCGAAGTGCATGACGCCTTCGCCGAGCGGCACATCGGCCCGGATGCCGCCGACCAGCAAAAGATGCTCGACACCCTCGGCTTCGAGTCGCGCCCGGCGCTCATCGACGCTGTGATTCCGCA
Organism: Trinickia sp.; assembly: GCA_035938775.1. Taxonomy (GTDB): domain Bacteria; phylum Pseudomonadota; class Gammaproteobacteria; order Burkholderiales; family Burkholderiaceae; genus Trinickia. Next base: position 896 of record DASZGN010000028.1, on the reverse strand, counting down.
GACGATTCGCCGCACCGAGACGCTGCCGCTCGGGCCCTTCGCGCAACCGAAGAGCGAAGCCGAAGCGCTCGCCGCGCTGCGCGAGCTCGCGAACAAGAACGAGGTGTTCCGCTCGTATATCGGCCAGGGCTACTACAACACGCACACGCCGGCCGTCATCCTGCGCAACGTGTTGGAAAATCCGGCGTGGTACACGTCGTACACGCCCTATCAGCCGGAAATTTCGCAAGGCCGCCTCGAGGCGCTCTTGAATTTCCAGCAGATGATTACCGACCTTACGGGCCTAGCGGTGGCGAACGCCTCGCTGCTCGATGAGGCGACCGCCGCGGCCGAGGCGATGACGCTCGTGCAGCGCGTGGGCAAGTCGAAGTCGAACGTCTTTTACGTCGCCGACGATGTGCTGCCGCAAACGATCGAAGTGATCCGCACGCGCGCGGAGCCGATCGGCATCGAAGTGAAGGTCGGCCCCGCCGCCGATGCCGCCGCCGCGAACGCGTTCGGCGTGCTGCTGCAATACCCGGGCGTGAACGGCGACGTGCGCGATTACCGCGCGCTCGCTGAAAGCGTGCATGCGGCGGGCGGCTCGGTGGTGGCCGCGGCCGATCTGCTTGCGCTCACGCTGCTCATCCCGCCCGCCGAATGGGGCGCCGATGTGGCCGTGGGCACCTCGCAGCGCTTCGGCGTGCCGGTCGGCTACGGTGGCCCGCACGCCGCGTACCTCGCCGTGCGCGACGAGTTCAAGCGGCAGATGCCGGGCCGGCTCGTCGGCGTGACCGTCGATGCGCAAGGCAACTCCGCGCTGCGTCTCGCGCTGCAAACGCGCGAACAGCATATTCGCCGCGAAAAGGCGACGTCGAATGTCTGCACGGCGCAAGCGCTGCTCGCGATCATGGCGA
>DASZGN010000027.1:0-2748 GCA_035938775.1 Trinickia sp. | reverse complement strand
GCCCAAATGCGCCCACCGAGGCAAGCACGCGCGCGTCGGGCAGCGTGATGTCGAGCTTCGTCTGATAGAGATCGCCGATGCCTCGATCCGACAACTTGTTCAACACGTGCATGCGGTAGATCAGGAACTGGTCGAGTCCGGCTTTGGCGGCCTTCATAGCGTGGTTTCCTGTCGAATGGATGCGGGTTGGGGCGCTGAAATTGTTGCCGGATCGCCCGAGCGGGTCAACGCGTGCCGCTCAGGCGCCGTATTTCAGTCGAGTGAGCTGCTCCGCTTGATTGGTGAGCAAGCGCGCCGCGTCGCGAATCGCGGCTTCGAGCGAGATCGGGCCGGGCGCCGCGGAGAAGGCGCCGCGGAAGTGCTCCGAGAGCCGCGCGAGCGCATCGGGGTCGATCGCGCCCGAGAGCAGCGACGCCGGCACGCCTACCGCACGTGCGTGCCGGCAAGCGATGAAGGGCGCCTTGCCGTGAAGCGTTTGGGTATCGGAGCGTCCTTCGCCGGTGATGAGCCAGCTTGCGCCGTCAAGCGCGGCATCGAGCGCCACCTGGGCCGCGACCACCTCGGCGCCGGGCTCCAACTGCGCGCCGAGCAAGCGCAGCGCAAAGCCGAGACCGCCCGCGGCCCCCGACCCGGGCAGATCGCACGCGCTGCGCGCGAGCGCCGCTTCGACAAGCGCGGCGTAGCGCGCGAGCACGGCGTCGAGCTGCGCGACCTCGTCGGACTTGACGCCTTTTTGCGGACCGAATACGGCGGTGGCGCCGTGCTCGCCTGTGAGCGGATTGTCGACGTCGGACATGCCGATGAACGTCGCCTCGGCAAGCCGCGAATCGAGCCCCGACGCATCGACGCGCGCGAGCTCGGCAAGCCTTTGGGGCGTGGGATCGAGCTCGCGCCCCGCCGCATCGAAGAGCTTGAGCCCCAGGCCGGCGAGAAACCCGGCGCCGCCGTCGTTGGTGCTGCTGCCGCCGAGCGCGACGAAGAACCGTCGCACGCCGGCGTCGAGCAGCAAGCGGACGGCTTCGCCCACGCCTAGCGTGCTGCGTGCGTGAACGGGGGCGCGCATGGCGAACTCATCGGTGATGCCGACGATCTCCGCGGTTTCGATCACGGCGCTGCCGTCCTGCAGCAAGCCAACCGCGGCGTCGCGCGCGGCAAGCGCCGCGCCGTGCACGCGCAGCGTGCGCCTTTGCCCGCCGTGCGCGAGCATCGCGTCGAGCGTGCCTTCGCCGCCGTCGGCCATCGGGCAACACCGCACGATGGCGTCGGGCCGCGCTAGCAGCACGCCGGCGGCGATGGCTTGAGCGACCGCTTCGGCGCTCAGCGAACCCTTGAACGAATCGGGGGCGATGACGATAACGGGCGAGGGCGAAAGTGAAAGGTCGGGCATGGAACCTCCGGTTCAGAGCGGTTCTTGCGAGCGAGGACGGGGCGCCGAGCGCGCTTTTCCGGGCTCCCCATATAAATAGTTTGCTAGAATAATCGATTCTTCCGATCCAAACCGTGCTGCCGGCAGCCAGGCAATGGGGGCGGTGATGCGGCACCCCTTCGGGCTAGGCGCAACCCGTGGAGCACGGTAAAAGTAACCAATTCGCTTGAACAATTTAGGACGATTGAAGCCATGGCTAACGTTGTTGAAAACCTCGGCAAGCTCGAACGCCGGGTGACGATTTCCTTGCCGAAGGAATCGGTTCAGAAGGAAATTGAATCGCGCATCCGCCAACTTGCGAAGAATGTTCGCATGCCGGGCTTCCGTCCTGGCAAGGTGCCGCTGAAGATGGTGACGCAACAGTACGCGGGGCAGGTCGAGGCCGAAGTGCTGAGCGACAAGGTCGGCAAGCAGTTCTTCGACATCAGCCGCGCGGAGAACCTGCGCGTCGCCGGCCAGCCGAGCTTCAGCCCGAAAGAGGGCGCGGGCGAGGACACCTATGCCTTCGACGCCACGTTCGAGGTTTATCCGGAAGTGAAGCTGGGCGACTTGTCGAGCGCGGAGCTCGAGCGCGCGACCACGACGATCAGCGACGCCGAAGTTGACCGCACGCTCGAAATCCTGCGCAAGCAGCGCGTGCATTACCACGCGCGCGGCGAGGCTGGCGAGCATGGCGACGGCGGCGCGGGCGCGGCGGCGCAAAGCGGCGACCGCGTCACGGTCGATTTCGTGGGCAAGCTGGACGGCGAGGTATTTGAGGGCGGCAGCGCGGAGGATTTCGCGTTCGTGCTCGGTGAAGGCCGTATGCTGCCGGAGTTCGAGCAAGCGGCAACCGGCCTCACGGTGGGCGAATCGCGGGAATTCGATCTGAAGTTCCCGGACGATTACCACGGCAAGGAAGTGGCGGGCAAGACGGCGCAGTTCACGATCACGTTGAAGAAGGTCGAATGGCCGCACCTGCCGGAGATCGATGCCGAATTCGCGAAGTCGCTGGGCATCGCCGATGGCGACCTGACGAAGATGCGCGCGGAAATCAAGGAAAACCTCGAACGCGAAGCGAAGCGCCGCACGCAGACGATCGTCAAGAATCAGGTCATGGACGCGCTGCTCAAGATCTCCGAACTCGAAGTGCCGAAGGCGCTGATCGAGCAGGATCAGCAGCGCCTTGTCGAAATGGCCCGTCAGGATTTGGTGCAGCGCGGCGTGCCCAATGCGGCCAACGCGCCGATTCCGGCCGAGATGTTCACGGAGCAGGCCGAGCGCCGCGTCAAGCTGGGCCTGGTGCTGGCCGAGCTCGTGAAGGCCAACGGCCTCGAGGCGAA
>DASZGN010000026.1:0-4747 GCA_035938775.1 Trinickia sp. | reverse complement strand
ATCGTAAAGCCAAGCGTCGCCTCGCTGCCGGCGGCGCGCGCCCGCGCACCAAGCTGCCACAGCACGGCGAGTTGCTGCCCGTCGATGCGCACATGCGGCGCACCGTTTTGCGCTGCGTTCTGTCCGGCGCTTTGCCCCGCGCCGTTGGGCATGCCCGACTCGCTCATGATCTCAGTGCGCCGTAAACGTGGCCCAGCCGCTCATGCCCGGCAGGAGGTCGGGTGCGTTGCCGCTCAGTGCAGCAGTCACATCCACGGTCTGCGTCACCGGATCGACACGCGCGCCGATGCGCGCCACCTTCGCCGGATAGGTCTTGCCCACCTCGTCCACCTGCACGCTCAGCGTATGGCCCGGCTTGAGCCACATGAGCCATTTCGACGGCACGATCATCTTGAGTTCGAGATGGCTCGTATCGACGATGGTCAACAGCGGCTTGCCCGCTTCCGCGAACTGCTGGGGCGCCGCACTGCGCTTCGACACGCGGCCATCGAACGGTGCCGCGATCGTGCATTTGTGCACCGTGGCCTGCATATAGGCAACTTCGGCGGCGCTCGCCTTGTGTTTTGCTTCGGCCTGCTGAACTTCAAGCTCGCCTACCGAATGCAGCGCAACGAGCTTGCGGTTCACGTCGAGCAGATCGCGAGCCCCGTCCGAGTCGGCCTGCGCCTTGCGCAACTGCGCGCTGTAGAGCGAACAGTCGAGCGACACGAGCGTCTGCCCCGCGCGGAAAGCGTCCCCGTCGCGAAACGGCAGGGAAGCGATCTTCGCGGAGATTTCGCTCGACACATCGACCTGATCGCGCGAGACGAGCTGGATGCGTATCTTGCCGTCCGCACCGTCTGCGGGCGCGGCCGCAAGCGTGGATTGAGGAGCCGCCGAAGCAGCGTTCTGCGCGGCCCATACAGACGATGCCGCGAACAACGCGACGCCCATCACTACCGCCTTGCGAATTGCAAACTGCTTCATTGCTGCGAAACTCCTGCTGCCGCTGCGGCGGCGGTCGCTGCTGTGGTCGTGGGACCCGGCTGTGTCACGTCCGGCAAGCCGCCGTGCGCGAGCAGATCCCAACGCTTCTGCTCGTCGGCGATCGATTGCTTGAGCGACGCGATGTCGTGTGCATGCACACTGTCAGGCACCGGGTCGAGGCCCAGCGTCGCGAGCATCTGCCCATAAGCGCTTTCAAGCTCGCCATAGCTCTGATAAAGGCGCAACTCGGACATCATCGCGCCGGTCGCCACTCGAATTTCCTCAAGCTTGCCTTGCGCGTTCGCCTGCGTCGCGTTGTGCGTATGCTGGAGAATCTGCTGATCGACGTCGTTGAGTTGCTTGAGCAGCGTGAACTGCCGCTCCTTCGCGCCCAGCTCGCTGCGCGCTACGTGAACCTGAGTGAGCACCGCCATGCTCAGCGCCATGCGCTGCGTCTTCGCGACGTCGAGCTGCGCTTGCGCCGTGCCATGAATCGCCTTGTAGTTGAGCAGATTCAGCAGATTCCAGCTCACGCTGATGCCTGCCGCGCGCCACGCGTTATAGACCAGAAAACTATTGCTGTCGTAGTGGCCGCCGATCTCCAGCTCGACGCCCGGCAACATTTTCGCCATCGCCTTATGGGTTTCGTTGACGCTGATGCGCTCGTTATAGCCCGCCTCCACCAGTTCGGGGCGGCGTTGCAGCGCCATGTCTTCCATCTGCGGCATGGCCATATCGAATTGCGGCACTGCGAACGCTTCGGTCGCGGCCAGCGTGTAGTCCTTGCCGGGCTCCAGATTCATCAGCGATGCAAGACGCGGCTTGGCTTCTTCAAGCTGATCACGCACGGCTTCGAGCTGGCGCATCAGATCGAGCAGCGCATGCTGATAGTTAAGCGTGTCGATCGGCGAGCGCAGGCCCTGCTGCTGCGCCGCGCGCGAATCGTCGAGCGCCGCGTGCGCCTGATCGAGCAGCGGCCCGATGCGATCGCGTAGACGCTGCGCGCCCACTGCCTGCCAATACGCTTCGCGCACCTGTTGCATCATCAACTGCACGACCTTGCGGCGGCGCTGTTCGAGCACGAGCACGCGGTCGGCCTGCTCCTTCGCTTCGTAATAACTCACGCCGAAATCCAACAGATTCCACGACAGCGTGAGATCGGCCGTGCGATCGTTCTGATCGGTCGAATAAGACGGAATCAGCGACTGCTCATTCGTATAAAGACCTTGCGAGGACGACGCAAGCGGATGATTGCGATTCGTATAACCGGCCTGCGCCGTGAGCCTGGGCAGCAGGTCGAAATTCGACAGATCGAGCTGATGCTGCGCGAGCGCCTCTTCCATCATCTTCAGACGATGATCGAGGTTGTAGCGGATGGCACGCGCCATCGCCTCGTCCAGCGAGATCGGTCCGGACACGGGCTGCTGGTTCGCGAACATCGACGTGCGATCGGCCTGCGCAGTCTGGGCGCGCTCGGCGTCGGTGAACGGCGTGGGCTTGATCGCGCAGCCGGACAACCACAACATGGCGACGGACAACGCGACCAGCGTGGGGCGCGGTGCGCGCACCGCAAGCGACAGGGATTTCACGACGGTTGATCTCTTCTCTGAGGATAAAAAATCGGTGAATGGCCGCGCGCTCATGCGTTCAGTCCCGGCGCGCTTCGTGTTGTATCGGGCCCGGAATCGTGGACAGCAGTCGGCCCATGCGAGACATGCAGCGCCGCATGGGCGCTCGCGAATTGCGCCGCGAGCGACGGCTTGGCCGTCGACGCGTGCGGTGCGGGTTTAGCGGTTTGCCCCTTATGCGCGGGCGTGGAGGTGGATTTGTCTGTCTGTGCGTCGCGCGCGTTGTGCGCGTCGATCGCAACCACCACTTCGCGGCGCGAGACGTGGCCAAACGCATCGCGTACCGTCAATATCACGCGCACCTCGTGCACGCCCCTGGGGGGCACCCCGCTCAATTCGCCGCTGGCCGCGTCGTAATGCAGCCAGGAAGGAAGCGGTTCGCCGTCGGCCTGCGTGACCGAAGTGGTATCGACCGCATTCGCGCCATGACGGGTAGCCGACATCGCCATCAGCGAAAGCGAGAATGAGCCATCGTCGTGACTCAGCGCCTGTACTAGTTGCGTTGGCAACGACTGTGCGGCTTCGGCGCCCTCGTTGACAACGGGCGGCACAATCGAATCGAGCGCATCGACATGGGTATTGCCTAGCGAGCGGCCATGCACGCCGTCGGGCGTGAACGTGTAGCTGGTCGGCAGCACGATCGAGCCGACGTCGGGCGCCGCTACGAACGTGTCGAGCACGATGAGCGGATTCGACACGCCATCATTCCTGCCAGCGCCGTCATTGACGATCAGCGGATTCGTGGACGGCGTATTGAACGCGGGCGGCGCGCTGTGCGCGGGCAGCGGCGTCACAACCGGGGCGGGCGGCAGGATAGGCGTGCCGACCGGATCGGGCACGCCCGCGATCTGCAGCGTGCGCGTCGCGCTCGCGCTCGTGGATGTGCCATCGCTCACCGTGAAGGCGATCGTGCGCGTGCTGTCGTGATGCTCCGCCTGCATGTCGCGATAGCCGATGCTGCCCAGCGCTGCCTGCCATTGCGCGAGCGTCGCCGTGCCGCTGGCTGAGCTGAGCTTGAGCACGCCCGTTGAGGCATCGTAGCTGCCGGAGATATCGCCGGTCGCGGCGCTGGGTATGAAGACCAGCAGATCATGTTGCGAGTCGTAGCTGCCCGTGAACGCGACGCTCGCGGAAGTGGGCGGCGTTGCGTTCGCATCAGTGAGCGTGACGCCCGAGCCGATGTTGAGCATGGAAGTCTTGTCGCCGCTCGCCGTGTACGTAAGCGTTGGGCCATCGCCTACGCTGACTACCAGCGTTTGATGCGTGGCGGTAATATCGACCGGACGCGAGATCGCCGTGCTTGTTTTCGTGCCGTCGTTGACGCTGAAGCTGATCGTGCGCTGCGTGATGTCGGGCACTGCTGCCGTGTCGGTATAAGTCACGGCGCGCAAGGCGGCCTGCCATTGCACGAGGGTCGCTGTTGCGCCGGCTGATGCAAGTGTGAGCGTGCCTGTCGAAGCGTCGTAGCTCGCCGTGATGTTGCCCATCGTCGCGCCGTCGTTGGCGAACGCGAGCACATCCTCGCCAGCATGGAAACCCGCGCCAATCTGCACCGTCGCCGAAGACAACGTCGTGTTGTCGAGGTCGCTTACCGAAATGCCGTTGTCGATCACCACCGGCGTCGAGACTGCATTGTCTGCGGAAACAAACGAAGCGCTGGTGCCTGAATTACCGCTCGACAGGATCGGCGTTTGATCCGTGTCTGTCACGGTTACGGTGCGCGTGATCGCCGTGCTCGTTTTCGTGCCGTCGTTGACGCTGAAACCGATCGTGCGTGCGGTTGTATCGGGCGTGACGGCCGTGTCGGTGTAAGTGACTGAACGCAGTGCAGCTTGCCATTGTGCGAGCGTCGCCGATGCGCCAGCCGAAGTAAGCGTGAGCGTACCCGTCGAAGCGTTATAGCTCGCCGTGATGTTGCCCGTCGTCGCGCTGTCGTTGGTGAACGCGAGCACATCTTCGCCAGCATGGAAACCTGCGCCAATCTGCACCGTCGCCGAGGACAACGTCGCGTTGTCGAGGTCGCTTACCGAAATGCCGTTGTCGATCACCACCGGAGTCGAAACCGCATTGTCTGCGGAAACAAACGAAGCGCTGGTGCCTGAATTACCGCTCGACAGGATCGGCGTTTGATCCGTGTCTGTCACGGTTACGGT
>DASZGN010000025.1:0-5146 GCA_035938775.1 Trinickia sp. | reverse complement strand
GGGGGCATGCAAACGCCCTCTTCGCTTAATACCCCCTTTTCCGCATCGGGGGCATCGCCGCGACGCTTACCGGCGCCGCATCAGAAATACGAAGGTCTTATCCTGCGTCGAGCTCTCGACGATCTGGTTGCCCGTTTGCTTCGCGAACGCGGCGAAATCACGCTGCGAGCCCGGATCGGTGGCGAGCACCTTGAGGATCTGGCCACTCTCCATGTCGGCGAGCGCCTTTTTCGCGCGCAGGATCGGCAGCGGGCAGGCAAGCCCGCGCGCATCTACTTCTTTATGGATTTGCATCTGCAATGGGCCTTCGATAAGGCGCCGTCGCGCCGGCATGGCAAGAGGGCCACAGGGCGGCGAACAGCGCGGCAACAAGCGAACGAGAAATTTTACCGCAGCCCCTCGATCAGCGTGACCGGCTGCCCGCTCGCGAGCGCTTGCGCGAGCGCGCGGCCGATGCGCGTCGCCTCGAGCGCGTCGGCAAGCGTGGCGCCGGATGACGCGTCTTGCCGCGCCTCGCTTGCCACCGACGCGACGAACGCCTGCGCGTCGCGCAGGAACGCCTCTTTTGTCGTGCCGTACGGCAATGACTCCTACTATCTCAACGTGATGGCCGGGCCGCAGCGTGTGTGGCACTTCAGGAACGACCCTGCGCATGAGTGGATCATCGAGCGGGATGCGCGGTAATGGGCTGAAGGCGTAGTCCGGATTGGTCTGTGCGAGCTCGAGAATGCCGGGTGGGCGATTGCGCTCAGCATGTCGGTCAGAGTCAGTTCCCAACCGTCATCCACTCATCGACGACCCGTGCATCGAGCGCGTCGAGCTTTCCGTCGAAAACAATGCGCCCATGCCCCATCACCGCGGCGCGCTCGGCAACCTCGTGCGCGATGGCAAAGCGCTGCTCGATGAGCAGCACGGCCCCGCCAAGCTTACCCACCTCGCGCAGGCATTCGGCGACCTGGGCGGCGGCGCGCGGCGCGAGGCCCTCGGCCGGCTCGTCGACGATCAATAAGCGCGGCGCGCCGACGAGCGCCCTGGCGAGCGCCAGCATCTGCTGCTCGCCGCCCGAGAGCGAGCCCGCCTTCGTCGCGCGCCGTTCGGCGAGCACATCGAAGCGTGCATATACATCGTCGATCGCCGCGCGAGCCACGCGTCCGCTCACGCGAGGCTTCACGCCGAGCCGCAGGTTCTCTTCGACGCTCAACGCAGGAAACACGTCTCGCTCTTCCGCTACGTAACCGATGCCGCGGCGCGCGACTTCGAAGGTCGGCAATTCCGCGATTTCGTCGCCCGCAAAGCGTATCGAGCCGGCTCGCCGCACGAGGCCCATCAACGCTCTCGCGAAGCTCGAGCGTCCCGAGCCGTTGCGCCCGAAAAGCGCAACGATCTCACCCGCCTCGATGCCGAGCTCAACACCGTGCAGCACTTGCGCGTCGCCGTACCACGCGCATAGATCGCGAACCTTGAGCAGCGCCGTCATCGCAATGATTCCTCGTCGCCGAGATAGGCGGCTCGAACGGCGGGGTCGGCGCGAATCGCATCGGGCGCGCCGGTCGCAATGACCTTGCCGCGCACAAGCACCGAGATGCGCTCGGCGAGGCCGAACACGGCGTCCATGTCGTGCTCGATCATCACGAGCGTCTTGCCCTCGCTCGTCGCGCGCAAGAGCGCAATTGCGCGGCGCGCCTCATCGCGGTTCATGCCGGCGGTCGGCTCGTCGACGAGCAGCATGCGCGCCCCGCTCGCTAGCGCGATACCGAGATCGAGCGCACGCTGCTCGGCGTAGCTGAGCGTGCCGGCAAGCGCATGCTCGACGCCGGCGAGCCCGAGCGCGTCGATCACTTGCGCGGCGCGCTCATCGGCCTCGCGCGAGCCAGCGAGCAAGCGCCGCCAGCGGCCGGGCCACGCGCTGTCCCCGCATAGCGCGGCGCAGCGCAGATTGTCGAAGACGCTCAAGCGGGCGAAGACGTTCGTCGTCTGAAAGCTGCGCGCGAGGCCCATGCGTCCGATCGCGTGCGGCGCGCGCCCCGTCACGTCGATGCCGTGAAGCTCGACGCGTCCGGCTTCCGGCCGCAACGCGCCCGCGATCACGTTAAAGAGCGTCGACTTGCCTGCGCCGTTCGGGCCGATCAGCGCATGGCGCTCGCCGGCTTCGATAGTGAGGTCGATGCCGCATAACACGCGGGTCGCCCCAAAGCGCCGCTCGATGCCTCGCACGACGAGCGCCGACGTCATCGCGTCGTCTCCTTGCCGTCGGCGGCATTGCCGCCCGCCGCACTGCCGCCCGCAGCGTTGCCATCCGCTGCATTGCCATCCGCTGCATTGCCATCCGCAGCGTTGCCGTTCGCAGCGTTGCCATCCGCAGCGTTGCCGTTCGCTGCGTTGCCGTTCGCTGCGTTGCCACCCTCCGCGCCACTACCCGTTGCGGCGCCAATTCCCGCCCCCACGCGCTCTCGCTGGTGCAGCCGGTCCAATCGCGCGGCCGAGCGTCCCGCCGCGCGTGCCGCGGCCCAGCCAGCCAAAGCCAGTGCCACGACGATGCCCCAAGTCGAAGGCGACGCAACATCGATCGCCAGCGCCCCCACCCGCCAGACACCGCCGGCATCGGCGGCGAACTGCCGCGCATAGCCCGGCTCGACCGCCCATATGAGCGCGGCGGTCCATGCGAACGCCGCCATCGCACCGAATGCGTATTCGCGCCACACAGCACGCCAGCCATATTGCGCGTCACGCGACGCGCGGCGCGCCGCCCAACCGGCGATACCATCGGGCGCGCCGACGACGATCACCACGAACAGCAAGCCAAGGTAAAGGGGCCACGCGCGCGTGAGCGAGGCGAGCGCGATGCTGAAAAAAGTGAGCGCAAGCGCGCCGAGCACGGGGCCGAAGAACGTCGCGGTGCCGCCGATCACGGTCGCGAACAGCACGGCACCCGAGCGCGCCAACCCGACGCCTTCCGCCGAAGCGAGCTCGACATTGATGAGAGTCAGCGCACCGGCCACCCCCGCGAAAAACGACGAGACGACGACCATCGCGTACCGGATGCGCCGCGGGTCCGTGCCGAGCGACGCGACACGCAGCGGATTGTCGCGCACCGCGTTGGCAAGCCTTGCCAACGGCGTACGCGTGAGCGCAAACATGGCGATGCTCGCGAGCACGCACCATGTCGCGATGACGACGTACGCCTCGCGCGGCGGGCCAAACGTCCATGCGCCCCAATGAGGGCCGGCGGCCCTGTCGATCGGCACGCCCGCCGCGCCGCCGAACCCCTCGGGCAGCGTCCAGGCGGCGGCCGACGCCAGCTCGCCGATGCCAAGCGTAATCATGGCGAACGCGGTACCGGCACGACGCGTCGCGACGAAGCCAAGCAGCACGCCGCACACGGCGCCGGCCACGCCGCCGACAAGCGGCACGAACGGCAGCGCGATGCCGCAGCGGTTAAAGGCATGCGCGGCCGCGAACGCCGCCAACCCAGAAAAGGCGGCGTGACCGAACGAAAGCAGCCCCGTCTCGCCGAGCAGCAGGTTGAAGGAGAGCGCGAAGACGATCATCGTCGCCGTTTGGGCAAGATAGGCGAGCGTCCAGCTGTCTCGCAAGAGAAGCGGCGGCACGGCGAGAAACGCGACGAGCAGAGCCCACGTGATGGCTGCGCGCTTCGGCTTGAACGGTCCCGCCGAAGCGGATCGCTTCGCGGCGCTAAGCATCGTCGCCCCGCTGACCGAGGAGCCCGCGCGGCCGGCAAGCCAGCATGGCGACGAGCAGCGCGTACGGCAAGAGCGGCGCGATTTGCGCGACCGTCAGGGCGGCCCACGCGGGCGCAACCCGCGCTCCCACGGCGGCGGCAAGCGCGCCGAGCGACAGCGCGCTACCGGCCGCGAACGTCTGCATGCAGCCGATCAGGAGCGAGGCGGCGAAGGCGCCCGCGAGCGATCCCAGGCCGCCGACGATCACGACGACGAACACGATGGGCCCGAGCGCCTCGGCCATTCCCGGCTCGACGACGGCGAGCGGCGCACCGATCACGCCCGCAAGCGCGGCGAGCCCTGTGCCGAGCGCGAAGACGAGCGTGCCGATGCGCGGCACGTTGTGGCCGAGCGCCTCGACGGCTCGGGCATGCGTGAGCGCGGCGCGCAGGATGAGGCCGGTGCGCGAGATGCGCAGCACGCCGTAGAGCAGACCCAGCGTCATGACTGACACCGCCATGAGGAACGCGCGATAGCGTGAGAACGAAACGCCGCCAAGCGCGACGAGCGGCCCGTCGAGCACCGCGGGCACGGGTGCGGAGACCGTGCCGAGCCCCCAGATCAGCTTGACGGCTTCGGCGAGCAAATACGCGACGCCGAACGTAAGCAGCAATTCGTTGAGCGGCCCGTGCGGCCGTGCGCGCCGCAACAGCAGACGCTCGACGACCGCGCCCGCCGTACCGACGACGATGGGCGCCACCGCAAGCGCGGTCCAGAAGCCCGTGTGTGCCGCGACCGCATAGCCGACGTAGGCGCCGAGCATGTAAAAGCTTGCGTGCGCGAAGTTGAGCACGCCGAGCATGCTGAAGATGAGGGTGAGCCCGGCTGACAGCATGAAAAGCAGCAGCCCGTAGCTGATGCCGTTCAGCGCACCGACGACGAACGCGTGCACGCTCGCGCGCCCTTTACGCGTCACGCGCCCACGCGCGGCGCGAGAGCCCCCCGCAGCGCGTCGGCGGCGCCATGAAACGGCGGATGGCACGCAGTTCGAGAGCGGAGACCTTCAACTTCATGCGCGTGAGCGAGTGAAAAGAAGAAAAGAGCAAAAGAGCAAAAGACGGACACAACGCGTGAGCCGGCAATCTTGGCGTCACTGCCCGGGCTTGTCGACGAACTCGAAGGGCAAGCCGCGGCGGCGCATCCATTCGGCGAGCGCTTGCCCCGTGCCCGCGCGCCATGGCCTTAGCTTGGCGGGCTCGACGAGCCGATATTCGAGCAGCTCGGGCGATAGTGCGATCGTGCCGTGCGCACGGACGTGATAGCAGACGATGATTTCGTTCTTGCGGATGAACTCGTAGACGCCGATGAGCTCGGTCGTCTCCACGTGCAGCGACGTTTCTTCGAACACCTCGCGCGCAATGCCGGCCTCGGGCGTCTCGCCGTTTTCGAGGAATCCGGTGATAAGT
>DASZGN010000024.1:0-2142 GCA_035938775.1 Trinickia sp. | reverse complement strand
TGGAGATGCGCGTCGTGACGCTCGACGCGCCGCGCGAGTTGGCGCCTTGCGAGAGACGCGTCTGCCGTGTTTTCGTCGAGAACATCGGCGACAGGCCATGGTTCCCCGATGAGCTAAACGGCGGCATTGATTTGACGCTATCGGCCTTCCTCGACGGAAAACGAATCGCGACCTCACGTCTGCGGCACGAGGTCTGGCGCGGTGGACGGTGCCACTTTGTTTTTGAAATCAAAGCGCCGGCTCGTACCGGGCCGCATGCGCTTCGGCTTCGCATTAATCGGCGCGAGGCGCGTCAGCCGCTGCGTTTCGTTTCGCTCCGGCGGCTCGCGGACCTGGCGCAGAGTTTCACGACACAGACAACAGCCGGCCTCACGATTTACGACGGAGAAATTGCCGTCGCATTGCGTGCTCCGGAAGTTGAATCGCAGCCGATCAATGCCGGTTCGAGTGCTGAAGCAGAGCCGTTCCGTGTGGAATGGCGAGCACACAATATTCCGCCTAAGCTCGCTGCAACCGGCTGCCATGTCACTTACCTTGACGCCCTGAACGCCGGCTCTCAGCCTTGGTTGGTTGAGCGCAGGACCGAACTGATCGTGCGCGTCAACGGTTCCGCGCAATCGCGTACGCCGCTGCCGCACACGGTCGCGCCGGGCCAATGCTGGACGGCGAGCGTGCAAGTCTGGTTCGAGCGCCAGCCTGGCACGTGCGAGTGGACGTTTTCGCTCGAGCAAAAAGCGGAAGAGCGAGGTGCAGAAGTCATTGCTGAACCACTGGCACTGCTTGTCGAGATCGAGCGGGAGCCGCCCGGTGAAACGAGCGACGCCCTGAAAATATCGCGGCGAGCGAACGCCTGGTTTTACTGGCCGAGCCAAGGCGTGCATCGGAGCCGCGACGGCCGCGCTTATCCGCTTTTCATCAAGCGCGCCAAGGGCTGTCGCATAACCGATCCCGAGGGCGCGGAATGGATCGATTACGTGATGGGTTGGGGGTCCGCACTCCTCGGTTATGCGCACCCGGAGATCGAGCAGGCTATCGGTGCAGAGCTGAGTTCCGGCGCAATCCTGAGTCTCCCCCACGAGCTGGAAATGCGCGTGACCGCGCAGCTTTGCGACATGATCCCGTGCGCCGAGACAGTGCTTTTCGGAAAAAATGGATCGGACGTCTGCACCGCAGCGATTCGTATCGGACGCGTGCATACGGGCCGTCGCAAGGTTCTGTTCACCGGGTATCACGGTTGGCAGGATTGGTATGCCGAGGCATTGGAACCGGCACTCGCGCCCGGCATTGGCGCGCAAACCGCGTATCGTTTTCGCCCGAACGATTTCGACGACTTTTCCGCGCTCCTCGCGCAACACGCCGGTGAAGTCGCGGCCGTGATCCTCGAGCCCGCTGCGCAGGTCGAGGGTGTTGACGGCCCGGTTGCGGACGCAGATCCCGGATTTCTTGGTAAGCTGTCGGAGACCTGTCGCGACCAGGGTATCGTGCTCATCTTCGATGAAATCATGACCGGGTTTCGTTACGGCAACAATAGCGTGCAAAGCGCGACCGGCATTACCCCCGACCTCGCCTGCTTCGGCAAGGCGCTCACGTCCTCAATGCCGTTATCCGCGCTCGTTGGTCGCGGCGAAATTGTCGCGAAGAGTGTCGGGCGCATTTTCTACCATCCGACATTTAAGGGCGAAGCCTACTCGTTCGCTGCGGCCGCAAAGGCGCTTGAAATCTACGCACGCGAGGATGTGCCCTGCCACGTGCGGAAATTTGGAGAGCAGCTCCAAGGCGGCATCGACGCGCTCGCCCGTGAGCACGGTATAGACGGAGCGATGATCGGCCCGCCGTTTCGAACGGTCTTCAAATTTAACGAACCCGACGGCACGCGCCGCGCGCTGTTACGCACGCTCTTTCAGCAGGAACTGCTTAAACAAGGCATTCTGACATTTCGCGGTTTCATGCTCCCAAGCTTAGCGCATGGCGAGGCGGAATTAGAAAAAACGCTCGATGCATTCGGTGCCGCGCTATGCATCGTGAAGCGCGCCCGCGAAGAGAACTCGTTCGTTCGCCGCCTCGAGATCCCGCTGATCGTTTGATGCTTTTTACTTAGGAACGTCAGAACCGACCACTTTGCTCCCAGTGGTTTCTTCCTGC
>DASZGN010000023.1:0-5707 GCA_035938775.1 Trinickia sp. | reverse complement strand
GACGTGACGAGGTATGGGCGAATGCCGAGCAAGTCGCGAATGCCGGCCACATCGCAGTAGTGACGCCCCGTGGCGATCACGAACTCAACGCCCTCTTCGGCGAGCCTGCGCACCGTCGAGACTGTAAATGGATCGAGTTGGTGATTGCTGTTGAGCAGGGTTCCGTCGAGATCGGTGGCGATGACTTTGTACATGGCGAGGCTAAGGCTGACGCGGGGCGAAACGCGGCGAAAAACCGCTATTTTATCGCTGCGCCGGCTGACGCCCGTTCAAGGCACACGCTGCGCCGCGCGCCGAGCGAGCAATAACGCGCCACGCGCCGAATCGGCGCGCGGCGGCTGAAGCCGCGCCCGATGCGATGGCGGCACAAACGCACTCAGCGGCTCGGCGAGCCCACCGCAAAGCGCGACGGGCAGCGCGGCAGCCGGGTCGAGCGCGTCGATCAGCTTCGCAATGTCGGCGCCCGCCTGCGCGAGCAAACCGGCGGCGACAGGATGCGCGCGATGCGCGAGCACGACCGGAGCGAGGCTCGCGTACGCCGTCTGGTTGGCCTCGCACAGCCAGACGATCAGACCGTCTCGATCCCGCGCGCCCGCTTGCGCGAGCAAAGCGGCCGAGAAGCCATCGGGACTTGCGCGCCCGTCGAGCACCTGCTGCGCATGGACGACGGCCCGCAACCCGAGCCACGCGCCGCTCGCCTCGTCACCTGACGGAAAACCGTAACCACCCGCGACACGCCATGCGCCGCTCGCATCAAGCGCGGCGGCGATGCTGCCGGTGCCGAGCGCCACCGCAACGCCTGGCGCGCCACCGTGCGCGCCGACGAGCGTCGTGTACGCGTCGCTTTCGACGACAAGCCCCGCCACTTCGGGCGCCTGCGCAATGAAGGCGGCAAGCCAATCGCGATTGTTGACACCCGCCAGTCCGCAGCCAAGCGCGCAGCGTGACCAATCGAACTCATGGCCCGCGCGCGCGAATGCGTCCGCACATGCGGCTTCGATGGCCTGCCACGCCCGGTCGATGCCGAGCCCGAGCCCCGACGCGCCGCCCGTGGCCTGGGCGAGTTCGACGCCGTGCGCATCGGCCAGCACGACTCGCGTGCCCGTGCCGCCTCCGTCGACGCCAATCAGAAAACGTTCCGCATTCATCGCACCTTCCGAATAGTTTGCATTCACTTTGGATCGAGAGATTATCCGCAACGCCCGCGGGAACGCCAATCGGCCGTTCGGCCGAGTTGCCGCGCGCCGCCGATCCGCTATGCTGATGGCGTTCGAAGCGAATCGAGCGGGCGACGCGAAAAAGGACGAGGCACCGAATGACACAGCGCTGCAATTGGGCAAGGACACCGGCGAACGAGCACTATCACGACACCGAATGGGGCGTGCCTTCGCGCGATGACCGGCATCTTTTCGAAATGCTCGTGCTCGAGGGCGCGCAAGCGGGGTTGTCATGGTCGACGATTCTGAACAAGCGCGAAGGTTATCGCCGCGCATTTGCCGATTTCGATGCGCAAACCGTTGCGCGGTTCACACCCGCCCACGTCGATGCGCTGATGAACGACCCAGGCATCGTGCGCAATCGCGCGAAGATCGAATCGGCCATTCTCAATGCGCGTGCCGTGCTGCAAATCAAGGATGAGCACGGCTCGCTCGCAAACTTTGTCTGGTCGTTCGTCAATAACGAACCGCTCCAGAATGACTGGCCCTCGTATAAGGAGGCGCCGGCGTCGACGCCCGTCTCGGATGCGCTCAGCAAAGCGCTCAAGGGTTATGGCTGCAAGTTCGTCGGCTCGACGATCTGCTATGCGTTCATGCAGGCAGTCGGCATGGTCAATGATCACGAGACAGGCTGCGACAGCCGGGCGCGCTGCGCGGCTCTTGCGAAACCCCGCCGCAAGCGAGCGGCGACCTGAGCGTCGGCGGCTAGCGCATGGTGAACGGTGAGCGCCGAGCGCCGAGCGCCGAGCGCCGAGCGGCAATTTCGCACAGGCTGATCGGCGGAGCCGCAACGCCCGGCGTCGGGCATCGGCGCTATCCCTAAATGGGCTATAGTCTCGCCCGCGGCTGCCGTAATAGCGCCGGAAATGAACAACGTACCCGCGGCATTGCGCGCGTCCAAGCGCGAGGCCCCAGACACAAGATCATGAAGAACATCCAATTCCTGACACATCAGGAACTGTTCGACCGGGCGGTCGATCATCTTTTCGGGCAAGGGCAAACGGGTCTTCTGCCGCGCGGCGGGGGTGCCTATCGAGGCTATCGCGGAGGCTGCCCGGTCGGTGGCCTCATCCGTGCGCTCGACTACACGACCGCAATGGAAGGCGTGCCGGTGCGCTATATCGACAAACCGGTCAACACGGTTCCGGCCTACATGGATGCCGGCATCGCTGCGCTGAAAAAGGCGCTATTGAAAGTGCGCGTGAATGTTTATGACCCGACGACAGTCAGCCTGCTCAGCTGCCTGCAAAACGTCCATGACGCATTTGGCATCTGGGAGTGGCGCGAGCGGCTGACGTCGATTGCGCGTCAATTCGGCCTGTCCGACCAGCGGTTGGAAAAGCACGCGGCTTGAGCCGGCGAAGGCGTGAACGTTCATGCGCGCAGCAATGGGCTCAACTCGAGCGCCATCAGCATGCGGCCTCACAGGCGAAACGCGGATGGGTTTTGGCTTTTCGAGGCAGCCGCGCGTGGGAGCGTTTGGCCGCGAGCCCGCTCAGGCGCTCGTGGTCGACGGTGCCAGGAAGCCCAGATATTCGTACGATCGCGGTAGCGAATCGGATACACCATCCGCGAACTCCCCGATGGCGCCGATCGAGATAAGCACATCGACCGTCTTGCGTTGATTTGAGACGATCGACCAGGCGAACGCGCCGGGCGGCGGTTCGAACCCCGCGTCGACATCGGACAATGCCGCACGCAGAGTGGCCGGGGCCGGCGAGAACACGACGAAACCCTCGTTCGCGAGCGCCGCCCGATCGATGCCCAGCGCGGCGCAGAGCGCCGCCTTTCGGGGCGCGTCCCGCTCGTCGGCGTTGCGCGAGCGGGCGATCAGCCCGCGCAGTTCGGCGTCGACGATCTCGCCCTGCCTGACGAACGGCATTGACGGTGCCCACGCCTCGGGCGGACAAGCTTTGTTCGACGGCGCGAGTGGTACGAACGGGTTGATTTCGGCGGGATAGATGCGGCAGACAAGCGGTCGCTCGGCGTAGATGCCGCAACGGTTGTCTGCCTGCAGATTTGGGCACGGCCCGGCGAATGCAGCGGCGAGTATGACGACGACGCGCACCGGCAGCGAACCGCTCGCGGCGGCGAAGGAGCGCCGGCGCTTGTGTTGCGCCTTGAGATTCGCCGCGTCCGGTTCTTCGGGCCACGGCACGGCTTCGCACAGCACCTGGATCTGCCCGCCGCGCGCGAGCCATGCAGCCGACTCGTCGACGGTGAGCGGCAGGCGGAGGTCGTTGCAGCACTTGCCGCACATCGTGCAGTTGAAGTCGATTTGTTCCATGTTGATATTCGGCACTACGACTTACGCAATACACGCGCGCATGAGAAAAAGGCAAAGACCAACGCAAAGCAAAAGCAAAAACCACAGGCAAGCAAAACGGCGGTGTCGCTTCTCTCGAAGCGCACCGCCGTTTCTGTACGGCACTTTGCGGGCTTGGCCTTTGGCCTATCGCGCCACGCGCACGCTCAAAGCGCGCAGGCGGCGTGTGGTGCTTAGTGCAGCTTTTTCGGCAGCATTTGGCTGCGCAGACGCTTATGCAGGCGCTTGACCGCGGCAGCCTTCTTGCGCTTGCGGGCGGCCGTCGGCTTTTCGTACGACTGACGCTCGCGCAGCTCGGCGATCAGGCCATTCTTTTCGATAGCACGACGAAAGCGGCGAATCGCCACTTCGAACGGCTCGTTTTCTTTCAGAAGAATCGTCGTCATGAAGTTTCCAAAGTTACGTTCAAAGGCGTGGCAGCGAGCCGCGCACGCGTCGGTCTTCCGGGCGATTTCACCTGATGCACCGGGCAATGCCAGGCGAAAGGCCAGCGGAGGCCCGAAAAGAGAGGGCGGAGAATACACCGCGAACGCCGGCCGGCAACCGATGCCGGCGCCGCGTCTGGCTGCCGGGAAAGGCGCCGGGGCCTGGCGATGCGCCAAGGCGACGGCAAAACCTCAAACGAAGACAGCAGCGATCTCAATTCGACCTGGGATGATAGCAGGTAAACGCAGGGCCGGCTACCGTGTCGATAGTCTTCGCCGCCGACCTCGAGCCGTCGGGCAGATCGGCCCCCCTGCCAGAAACGCTTGACCGCGCTCGAATCCACGGCCGCAGTCCATTGGCAAGCTCTATCTCAATAAGCCCCAGGGCCTCGGACATGCCCACCCCGTCTATTTTGGCGCCGCGTGCGGCAAGACCCGCGGCGGCTTCGTGCACGAAAGGGTTCAGACCGGCATGGTAGTCGGGCTCGAGCGTCGTCGCGATCACGCCCTTCTCGCGCTTGCCGCTTCGCCTCAACCACTTGCCGATCCACGTCTCCGACTCCCCGCCTTCGCGCCCGGGCACCCACGACGAATAGGCATCGGCCGTATCGATGAACTCGAGACCGGCATCGACGAAGGCATCAAGCATTGAAAACGATGTCAATTCATGGGCTGTCCAGCCAATTACATTTGCCCCGAATACACGTGGCCTCACTTGCAATCCTGAATCGCCAATCGCGCGCTTTTGCGTGGGAGACCTCCTTCGGCGCAACTGTCACCGCATCGCGCATGCCCGCGCCATTCATTGTTCATCGAGCTGCAACGCCCGCCGGACGGGCTTGCCGCCGCCAATTGCGGCGCTTTTCATCAATTCGATAGTCGATATTGCAAACGAGTCCCTAAAGTTTTTTCCGACCATCGCCGACAACCAGGAAAGGCGGGCAGCGCCACACGCGTAAAGCGCGACGCCGAACCCCGAACCAGCCTAGACCCTGGCCTTTTCCAAACGAGGAAAGAAATGTCACTCAATATCAACACAAACATTCTGTCGCTCCAGACGCAAACGAACCTGACGGGTTCGCAAAGCGCGCTGTCGGAAGCCATCAACCGCCTGTCCTCGGGCAAGCGCATCAACTCCGCCGCCGACGACGCAGCGGGTCTCGCCATCTCCACGACGCAAACCGCGGCGATCAACGCGCTGAACCAAGGTGTGGCGAACGCGAACAACGGCATCTCGCTGGTGAACACGGCAGAAGGCGCGATCGCGTCGACGGTTCAGAACTTGCAACGTATCCGTCAGCTGGCAGTTGAATCGGGCGACGGCTCGCTCGGCTCGGCAGCGCAAGCGAACCTGCAGACCGAAGTTACGACGCGTCTCGGTGAAATCGACCGCGTCGAACAACAAACGACGTTCAACGGCCTGCAAGTGCTCGGCGGCCTTGGCAGCGTGAACTTCCAGATCGGCGCGGCCGCGAACCAAACGATCACGGCGAACTTCGGTACGGCGAATTTTTCGACGGGCACACTCAACGTGAGCGGTGTCAACGTATCGACGACCACGGGCGCGCAAGCCGCGATTACCTCGATCGACGCGGCGCTCAGCACAGTGAACAATTTCCAGGCAACGCTTGGCGCAACGCAGAACACGTTCGCAGCTGCGATCACCAGCTCGCAAGTGACCGCGACGAACCTGTCGGCTGCTCAATCGCAGATCACCAGCGCCGACTACGCGCAAGAAA
>DASZGN010000022.1:0-3709 GCA_035938775.1 Trinickia sp. | reverse complement strand
AATCGTTGCGCGCGATCATCACCGGCCGCCCCGCGAACCAACTTGCGCCGACGCCAAGCGTCACGCCCGCCGCACGCCGCACGTGTGCCGCCATCAGCACATTCAGCGCATCGACCCCGCGCGCGCCCGTGCGCGTTGCGCACAGAATCCGGAATGCGTTGAGGGCGTCGAAGAGCGGGACGGGGTTCGGCACGCGTTCGGCAAGCGCGGCGGCAAGCGCCGACGCATAGGGCGCGAATCCTTGTGCCAATCGCTCGACGGTGCGCGAGGCAAGCGCCGCACCGGCATCCTCGTCGAGGACGGCGGATGCTGAGCCGTCGTCATCATATTCAAGGGCATCGAGGGCCGCTTGCACATCGCCGCGGCGGATGGCGAGCGAAACCCGGCCAATCGACGAATCGAGGCCAAAGCGGTAGTTGCGCTCAAGCCATATCACGCAATCGACGAGCGGCGCAGCGCTTGCAGTCTCACTGGTCACGGTCGGGGTCACAGCTCCGGCCGAAGCTGCGGCGGGCGAGGCCTCATCTCCGAGCGCCGCGTCATGCGGCGCCTCTTCCAGCCCTGCCCGGTCGTCGTACTCCATGGGCCAGTCGTGGAACTCGTCGAAACCCGGCAGATCCGCCTCGTCATCCAATACGTCGAATTCGCTTGCCGCCAAGCCCTTGCTCGCGGCATCGTCGTCCCTGCCGCGCGGCAGCGCCGCTGCGACGCGCGCTTCGTCGACGCCCGTCGCCTGTGCGATGCGCGCGATGCCAGCCGGGCTGAACGCGGGCCGCGCGCTCAGCTCCGCGAACACGGCGCCCGCCTCGACGGCGGCAAGCTGATCCTTGTCGCCAAGCAGCACAAGCCGCGAGTCGGGCGAAAGCGCGTCGAAAAGCTGCGCGGCCATGGCCAGGTCGATCATCGAGGCTTCATCGACGACAAGTACGTCATACGGTAGCGGGTTGTCGCGGTGATACCGCGCACGCGTGCCCTGCGCAATGCCCAGCAAACGGTGCAGCGTCTGCGACGTGCGCGGCAGACGCGCGGCGATGTCCGCAGGCAGCGTCGCCGCGCGCGCGAGCAGCGCTTCTTGCATGCGCTGTGCCGCTTTGCCCGTCGGTGCGGCGAGCGCGACGGAAAGGGTCGGCTGCGCGTCGATCAGACAGGCGAGCATCCCGACGACAGTCGTCGTCTTGCCTGTGCCCGGCCCCCCGCTGACGACCGTCAGCCGCCCGGCGAGCGCAAGCGCCGCCGCGGCCCGCTGCCAGTCGACATCATCGCCGGACGGCGGGCCGAAATAGCGCGCAAGCCGCCCGTGCAGGGTGATGCCGTTATTGGGCGCCGGGGCAGCGACGGCATGCTCGACGATCGCCGTCGCGAGACGCCGCTCGTAATCGAAGTAGCGGGCCAGATACAGTCGATGATCCGCGTCGACGACGAGCGGACGCAGCGCCGCTTCGTCTGCCATAGCGTTCTTCAAGGGGACATTGGGCACCTCGAAGACAAGGCCGCTCGCGCGCAGCGCCGCGCGCGCATTGGCGAGCGTCTCGCCGTAGCGGTGCGCGAGGCGCGCGAGCGACACGCATACATGCCCCGCGCTCGTTGCTCGACTCACGGCGAACGCCGCCCGTCGTGCCCATCGGGCGCTGACCGGGTCAGCGCCAAGGCGCTCGGCAAGTACACCCATGCGGCGTGCGAAGCCCTCGGCGAGCACGGTGCCGAAGTCGATCGGCACATTCTGTGCACCGCGATCGCCCGCTCCGCCCGGCGTACCCGTTGTGTCCGACGCCACCGAGTCATCCGATGCGCCGAATGCCCCCGGCCGAAGCATCCCCTTCGTCGAATCATGCGTGCTCATGCCGGCGAACCTCCCCCCATCAACACGTCGAGCGCCTCGACGAGTGCGCGCGCCGGCCTGCGTCGGTGCACACCAGCGGGCTCATCGCCGTCGCGCCACCCAGGACGCACGCCGCGCAGGAACACATAGATGTAGCCGCCGATGTGCGCGTCATAGTCGTAGCGCACCTTGCGCGCTTTGAGATAGCGATGCAGCGCCAGCGTATAGAGCAGCGCCTGCAGGTGGTAGGCATGCTGCGCCATTGCCGCGTCGAGCGATGCCGCGCCGTAGTCCGCCACGCTCATCCCCAGATGGTTCGACTTCCAGTCGACGATCCAGAAGCGGCCCTCGTGCTCCACGAGCATGTCGATGAATCCCTTGACGAAGCCCGACAGCATGCCAGGCTCCAGCGCGACGTCGGAATAGCCGTGCGCCGCGAGCAAGCGGCGCAACGCGGCCAGATCGAGCGACGGCGACGCGAACAAAAACGGCCACTCGTTCAGCCTGCGCTCGGGCGAGAGAGCCGAGAGCGTCAGGCCCGGCGCAAGCTCGGTTGCAACCACATCGGCGATCAGCCGCGCCATCATCGCCGGCATGCGTCCCGCCGTCTGGAAGTCGGCGGCAACAGGACGCTCTAGCAGAGCGCGCTCGATCGCCTGCGGCCACGTCGCCGGCGCCGTGAAATCGGCCAACTCGAAGAGACGGTGCAAGCACTCGCCCGCGGCCGCACCGCGCGGGAACGCGAGGATGTCGTCGTCCAAGCGAATTTCCTCCGCCCCGAAGGAAGCAGCGGTGGGTCGCCGCGCGTTCCCCGCGCTGAAGGACGTGGGCCGCGGGGTGTCGTCGTAGGCGACTTGCTCCGCCCCGAGGGAAGTGGGCTCGGGCCACTCGACGGCTCCCAATCCCCCAAGGGGACTTCCTTCGGGGCGGGGGGTTTGCTCCGCGGCGTCATTCGAACGCGCATCGAACGGTGCCGGCACCTTGGGCGCCATCTGGCCACCGGGTTCGAGCGCCGCTTGGGCGTCGGCATCGGCCGCGGCAAGCGCATCGTGGTCGGGACGCGGCTCGTCCTCGAGCGCGTTCGCGGGCCGCCGATGCGCCGCCGACGCAAGCGAGCTGAAGCTCGCGATCCGCCATGTCTCGGTGAGCGCGCGCCGGCTCACGCGCGCAAAGAAGCGCCGCCCGCTCGCAGCCTCACGCGGCAGCGGCTCGCGCCGCTCGGGAACCGGCAGCGCCTCCAGCGCAATCGGCCCGCCCGCTAGCGCTTGCCAGCGTTCGGCGAGCGACGCGTCTTCGGGCGGATCGGCGCACCAATCGTCGAACGCGCGGCCATCGCCCGCGACAAGCCAGTTGAGCACGCTGCGGCGCGACTCCTTCGTCGAACGCGACGACAGGTAGGTTCCCGCGACGACATAACAACGGTACACAGCGCGCGTCAGCGCGACATAGACAAGTCTCGCGCGCTCGGCCGCTTCTTCGCGAACCGCTTCGCGCTCGGCGCGCGCCGCGTCCTCGCCTTCGCAGCCGTAGTGGAGCACGGCGACGCTTCCGCTACCGGTGTCCTCGTGATATTCGCGCGCATCGGGCAGGCTCGAGCCGGGCGCCGCAAGCCGCGCACCGTCGTTCAGGAATGGGCAAAAGACCACGGCGTACTCGAGACCCTTCGACTTGTGCACCGTGACGATCTGCACAAGATCGCGGTCCGATTCGAGCCGCAGCTGCGCCTCCTCGCCGCCGCCTTGCGCGCGCTGCGCGGCGAGCCAGCGCAGCGTCGGCACGATGCCGGGATGCTGCGCCGCGCGCGCCGCGACGAGTTCGGCGAGATGGTTGACGTCGGTCAGGCGCCGCTCGCCGTCAACGCCGGCAATGAGTTGCTTGCCGACGCCCAGT
>DASZGN010000021.1:0-6822 GCA_035938775.1 Trinickia sp. | reverse complement strand
AGTGCGTCGCGAATCACTTCGAAAAACGCCTCGACCATATCCTTGGCCTCGCGCTTGTTGAGCCCGACATTGTCGAACAGCAACTCCGCCAACTCGGCCTTGGTCAGCGTCGGCGTCTCGGCGGAAACGCCCGCAGGTGTGGGTATGTCGCGCATCATGGCACCACGCTGCGCCGCAAGAAGGGCTTCGAAATCACTCGAGTTCATTTCGTTCATGTCAAAAAACGGCGACCCACCGATGTCGGTACAGCGCCGGCGCAACGCGCCGGCGCAAGATGCAAACGTCCAATCAATATCTTTCGCGCTTATCCGCGCAACCGCGCGCCGTAGACACGAGCCAAGCGATCCACCAAAGTCTTGACGGCCGCCTCGACCGTCTCGTCCTGTAGCGTGCCGCCGGCATCTTGCAGAGTCACGCGGAAGGCAAGGCTTTTCTCGTTTGCGCCCAATCCACCGGAAGTATTTGATTTTGCACGAAATTCATCGAAGAGCGCAACCCTCTGGACGAATTTGCAGGCGTCCTCGGAAAGCGCCTTTTGCATCTCGTCGAGCAATGCCTGAGCTTCCACCTTCTGATCCACCACGACTGCGATGTCGCGCCGAACGGGCGGGAATTTCGACACTTCGGCCGGGCTCGGCAAGGCGCGTTCCATCAAAGCCTCGGCATCGACCTCGAAGAGAATCGGCGCATGCGGCAGGTCGTATTTCTGCATCCAGCGCGGATGCAGCTCGCCGATCCAGCCCACCTCGCGGCCGTCCAGCTCCACGCGCGCACTGCGCCCCGGATGCAGCGCCGGATGCTCGGCCTTCACGAAGCGCGCGACGCGTGGCGCGACGAGCGCCTCAAGGTCAGCCTTCACATCGAAGAAGTCGACCATGCGCGAGCTCACGCCCCATTGCTCTTCATGGACGGGGCCGTACGCGAGCGCGCCGAAGCGCTTCGGCTGCGCGTAACCCTCGACGCTCAGCTCGCCCGCGGTCAGCGACGGGTCACGCAAGAACACGCGCCCCGCTTCGAACACGCGAATGCGCTCCGCGCGCCGGTTAAGGTTGTGCCGTAGCACGTTGATCAAGCTGCCGAAGAGCGTCGTGCGCATCACCGCCAGCTGACTTGCGATCGGGTTGAGCAAACGCACAGGCTTGTCGTTGCCGGCGAAGTCTTGCTCCCAGGCTTCGTCAACGAAACTGAAGTTGACCGTCTCGGCGTAATCGCGCGCCGCGAGCGCATGGCGAATCGCATGGATCGAACGGCGCGTCTCGTTCGTCGCGCGCATTTCATTCGGAGCGACGGGCGGGCGCGCGGGAATCTTTTCGAAGCCATGAATGCGCGAGACCTCCTCGATCAGATCCTCCTCGATCTCGATATCGAAGCGATACGGCGGCGGCGTTACGGCGAACGCCTCACCGTTGAACTCGAATGCGAGGCCGAGGCGCTTGAAGATCTGCGCGATCTCGTCGGCATCGACAGGCACACCGATGATGCGCTGCGCACGCGCCACGCGCATCGTCACCGGCGCACGCTTGGGCAGGTTCACCGACTGATCGTCGACGGGCCCCGCTTCACCGCCGCAGATGTCCAGAATGAGCTTCGTGATGCGCTCGATATGCTCGACCGTCGTCGAATAGTCGACACCGCGCTCGAAGCGATGCGCGGCATCGGTCGAGAAGTTGTACTTTCGGGCGCGCCCGCGGATGCTGTCGGGCCACCAGAACGCGGCCTCGAGATAGACGTTTTTTGTATCGAGCGACACCGCCGTGCTGTCGCCGCCCATGACGCCCGCAAGGCTTTCGACGAGGCGATCGTCGGCAATGACCCCGACCGTCTCGTCGAGCTCGACCGTGTTGCCGTTCAAGAGCTTGAGACTTTCGCCGCGGCGCGCCCAGCGCACTTCGATGCCGCCATGGATCTTGTCGAGATCGAACACGTGCGACGGGCGCCCGAGCTCGAGCATCACATAGTTGGAAATATCGACGAGCGCGGAAATGCTTCGTTGTCCCGAACGTTCGAGCCGCTCGACCATCCACTGCGGGGTTTTCGTGCGCGCGTTGACGCCGCGAATCACGCGACCCGAAAAACGGCCGCACAGATCAGGCGCGGCGATCTTCACGGGCAGCGTCTCGTCGAGCGTCACCGCAACGGGCTCGATTTGCAAAGGCTTGAGTTCAGCGCCGGTGATGGCGGCCGTCTCGCGGGCGATACCGAACACCGAGAGGCAGTCGGCCTTGTTCGGCGTCAGCTTGATTTCGAAGATGGTGTCGTCGAGGTTCAGCGTCTCGCGGATGTCCTGGCCGATCGGCGTGTCCTCGAGCAGGATCAAAAGGCCGCTGTGGTCCTCGGAGAGCTTGAGCTCGCGCGCCGAGCAGAGCATGCCTTGGCTTTCCACGCCGCGCAGCTTCGAGAGCTTGATCGCGAACGGGGCGCCGCCTTCCTCGGTGGGCGGCAGTTGCGCGCCGACGAGCGCCACCGGCACCTTGATGCCGGGCGAGACGTTCGGTGCGCCGCAGACGATATTGAGCACCGTGCCGGTGCCCGCATCGACCTGACACACGTTGAGCTTGTCCGCGTCGGGGTGCTTCGTCACTTCGAGCACGCGGCCCACGACGATTTTCGACGTCGCCGGCGCCGCGGGCCGCAGCGCTTCGACTTCAAGCCCCGCCATCGTCAGCGCATGCGACAGTTCCTCCGTCGTCAGTTGCGGATCGACAAACGTTCGGAGCCAGGATTCAGGGAATTGCATGTGTGTCTACGTTCGAATGAGTTGGATCCACACCCAGCGTGCCGCATCGGCTTTCGTTGCCCGATGCGTGGCCGGGATACCGCTCGCGTGGCGTTGCGCCGCCCGCGCTCGCGAGAAGGCGCTCGCCATCAGGCGAATTGCCGCAAAAAGCGCAGGTCGTTTTCGAAGAAGAGCCGCAGATCCTGCACACCGTAGCGCAGCATCGTGAGCCGCTCGAGGCCGCTGCCGAACGCAAAGCCGATGTAGCGCTCCGGGTCCAGGCCCATGTTGCGAATGACGTTCGGGTGCACCTGGCCCGAGCCCGAGATCTCGAGCCATTTGCCGGCATTCTTGCCTTCCTCGAACATCATGTCGATTTCGGCGGAAGGCTCGGTGAACGGGAAGTACGACGGGCGAAAGCGCACCAGTATGTCGTCGCGTTCGAAGAATTTCTTGAGGAAATCGGCGTAGACGCCCTTCAAGTCCGCAAAGCTGATGTTCTCGTCGATCCACAGCCCTTCGACCTGGTTGAACATCGGCGAATGCGTCGCGTCACTGTCGACGCGGTACGTGCGGCCCGGCACGATGACCTTGATCGGCGGCTTGTTGCTGCGCGCATAGCGCACCTGCATCGGGCTCGTGTGCGTGCGCAAGAGCAGCGGCCGGCCGCTCTCATCCTGACCGTCGATGTAGAAAGTGTCCTGCATCGAACGCGCCGGATGATTCTCGGGGCTGTTCAATGCGGTGAAGTTGTACCAGTCGGTCTCGATCTCGGGGCCATCCGCCACGTCAAAGCCGATCGAGCCGAAGATCTGTTCGACGCGTTCCCACGTGTGCATGACCGGATGGAGGCTGCCCGCGCCATTGCCGCGGCCCGGCAGCGTGACATCGATCGCTTCGGCGGCGAGACGTTGATTGAGCAGCGCCTCGGCCAATGCGTCGCGGCGCGCGACGAGCGCGGCTTCAACCTGCTGCTTTGCGACGTTGATGCGCGCGCCTTCGGTCTTGCGAGCATCGGGATCGAGTTTACCAAGCCCCTTCAACAGTTCGGTCAGCGCCCCGGCCTTGCCCAAAAAGCGCGCCTTCTCGTTCTCGAGCGTGACACTATCGGCAGCTTGTTCGAAGGCCCTTCGCGCGTCGGCGACAATCTGGTCCAGATCCATTGATCCCATCTTTTAACGTCGATGAATAAAAAAGGGGCTCGGTGAGGAGCCCCGTTTTTGTCGCGGCGATGCCGGCATTCACCGATATCGCCGCAACGAACCACGCAGTACTAATTGTTCCAATTAGGCTGCAACGGCGGCTTTCACCTGCTTCACGATCGCAGCAAAAGCGGCCTTGTCGAACACGGCCATATCAGCCAGCACCTTGCGGTCGAGCTCGATCGATGCCTTCTTCAGGCCATTGATGAACACGCTGTACGTCATGTCGTGCTGACGAACGGCCGCGTTGATACGGGTGATCCACAGCGCACGGAATACGCGCTTCTTGTTGCGACGATCACGGTACGCGTACTGACCCGCGCGCATGACCGCCTGCTTGGCGATGCGGTAGACGTTATTGCGGCGGCCGCGGTAGCCCTTCGCAAGATTGATGATCTTCTTGTGGCGGGCACGTGCCGTTACCCCACGTTTGACTCGAGGCATGTTTCGCTCCTGTGAGTTATCGGTTAAGGGTTAGGCGAACGGCAGCATCGCGCGCACGGATGCCATGTTGGTTTCATGAACAGCCGTGGAACCGCGCAGGTGGCGCTTATTCTTCGTGGTTTTCTTCGTGAGAATGTGGCGCTTGAAGGCTTGACCGCGCTTGACGGTGCCGCCCGGACGCACCACGAAACGCTTTGCAGCGCTCTTCTTGGTCTTCATCTTAGGCATGACGAACAACTCCATTTATTAGATGGCGATGGGTGTGCGGTTGGCTATGAAAGCCCCTGACCCGCCCTTCGAAACCCAGTCCACTTGTTTGCGGCTCGCCGTTGCCGGCTGCCGCGCTTTCAGGAAAAACGCCCGAAGGCCGGGCGTTCTTCCGAAACCTGCTTAGTACTGCTTCGCAACATCGCGTCGCGCGCGGTGGCCGCCACTTCAACGGGCCACGCGCCAGCCGCACGTCGCACTCACTTCTTCTTTTTCGGCGCGAGCACCATGATCATCTGGCGCCCTTCCATCTTCGGCATCTGCTCGACCTGACCAATTTCGTCGAGATCCGTGCGCAACCTTTCGAGCATCCGCATGCCGATTTCCTGGTGCGCCATTTCGCGACCGCGGAAACGCAACGTGATCTTCGTTTTGTCGCCGTCTTCGAGGAAGCGCACGAGGTTGCGCAGCTTGACGTTGTAGTCGCCGTCATCGGTACCCGGGCGGAACTTCACTTCCTTGACCTGGATGACCTTCTGCTTGAGCTTCGCCTCGTGTTGTTTTTTCGCTTCCTGGTACTTGAATTTGCCGTAGTCCATCAGACGGCAAACGGGCGGGACCGCCTGGGGGGCTATTTCCACCAGGTCCACATCCTGCTGTTCCGACAAGCGGAAAGCATCTGCCAGTTTTACGATGCCGAGCGGTTCGTTGTCGACTCCGACCAGACGCACCTCGGGTGCCGTGATCTCACCGTTGAGGCGATGCAACTTTTCAGTAGCGATGTTACGTGTCCTTTAAAAATTAAAAAAACGAGCCGCGCTGCCGAAGTGGCTTACTTGAACGCCTGGATATCCTGACGCAGTCGCTCAACGAAGGTGTCGATCGGCATGACGCCTAAATCAACACCGCCACGGGCACGCACGGCTACCGTTTGTGCATCGCGCTCTTTGTCGCCGACCACCAGCAGATACGGCACTTTTTCGAGCGTGTGCTCGCGTATTTTATAGCTAATTTTCTCGTTGCGCAAATCGCACTCGACCCTAAGCCCTTGTTTTTCCAACGTTTGGGCCACCGACCGCGCATATTCGGCCTGGCTTTCGGCAATGTTCATCACAACAGCCTGCGTCGGCGCGAGCCAAGCCGGCATTGCACCGGCATGGTGCTCGATCAGAATGCCGAGAAAACGCTCCATCGAGCCGACGATCGCCCGGTGCAGCATCACGGGCCGGCGACGGCTGTTGTCTTCGGCAACGTATTCCGCGCCGAGACGCTCCGGCAACACCATATCGAGCTGCAGCGTGCCGCATTGCCATGAGCGGCCGAGCGCATCCTTGATGTGATATTCGACCTTCGGGCCGTAGAACGCGCCCTCCCCGTCGAGCTCTTCCCATTGCACGCCGCAGGCCGTCAATGCATCGCGCAGCCCCGCCTCGGCGCGATCCCAGAGCTCGTCCGTGCCCGCGCGCTTCTCGGGACGCAGCGACAGCTTGATGTCGATGTTCTCGAAGCCGAAGTCGCGATAGACGCTCATCGCCAGCGTATTGAACTTGATCGACTCGGCGATGAAGTGCTCTTCCGTGCAGAAGATGTGCGCATCGTCCTGGACGAAGCCTCTCACGCGCATCAGGCCATGCAGCGCGCCCGACGCCTCGTTGCGGTGGCACGAGCCGAACTCGGCAAAGCGCAGCGGCAAGTCGCGATAAGAACGCAAGCCGTGCTTGAACACTTGAACGTGGCCGGGACAGTTCATCGGCTTGATCGCGTAGTCGCGTTTTTCCGACTCCGTCGTGAACATGTTCTCGCGGTAGTTCTGCCAATGCCCGGACGCTTCCCACAGCGAGCGGTCCATGATCATCGGCGTCTTGATCTCGAGGTAGCCGTCAGCGTTCACGCGGCGACGCATGTATTGCTCGACTTGCTGCCACAGCGTCCAGCCCTTCGGATGCCAGAAGACCATGCCCGGCGACTCGTCCTGCAAGTGGAACAAGTCGAGCTGCCGCCCGAGCTTGCGGTGATCGCGCTTCTCGGCTTCTTCGAGCATGTGCAGGTAGGCATCCTGGTCTTCCTTCTTCGTCCAGGCCGTGCCGTAGATGCGCTGCAGTTGTTCGTTCTTCGAATCGCCGCGCCAGTACGCGCCGGCCACCTTCATCAGCTTGAAGACCTTGAGCTTGCCCGTGGACGGTACGTGCGGGCCGCGGCAAAGATCCGTAAAGCCGCCGTGCGAATAGAGCTTGATTTCGTCGCTGGCCGGAA
>DASZGN010000020.1:0-12915 GCA_035938775.1 Trinickia sp. | reverse complement strand
ATTCCCCACTGCTGCCTCCCGTAGGAGTCTGGGCCGTGTCTCAGTCCCAGTGTGGCTGGTCGTCCTCTCAGACCAGCTACTGATCGTCGCCTTGGTAGGCCTTTACCCCACCAACTAGCTAATCCGCCATCGGCCGCCCCTTGAGCGCGAGGTCTTGCGATCCCCCGCTTTCCTCCATAGAGCGTATGCGGTATTAATCCGGCTTTCGCCGGGCTATCCCCCACTCCAGGACACGTTCCGATGTATTACTCACCCGTTCGCCACTCGCCGCCAGGATTGCTCCCGCGCTGCCGTTCGACTTGCATGTGTAAGGCATGCCGCCAGCGTTCAATCTGAGCCAGGATCAAACTCTTCAGTTCAAACCTGTTACTGTTTTCGATTCTTGCGAATCGGTCGCTCACTCAACGTACTGACAGTTCTTGGCACGTCTCTCGACGCACCCAAAACCTTCCTCAATACTGTGTGAGACTTGATACTTGTGCTCGTTACGCCAGGCCCGAAGACCCGACGCTCGCACTCGCCATCAAGCGCCCACACTTATCGGCTGTTAATTTTTAAAGATCGTATCGCTCAACCGCGCGGCGCCCTAACTTCAGCCCCACCGTCTTGCGTTGCTGCGTCAGCAGCAGAGAAATGAGATTATGCAGCGTTCCCAACTATTCGTCAACGGTTTTTTTCGCGCTGCCCTGCGAATACTGCGAAACCGTCGACGCGTTCGGCTTGACCGCCAGCCCTCCCGCTTCTCGCGCCGCCGCTGTCGGCCGCGCGAAGGGCGTGATTCTAGGCGCCTTACGCTTGCGCTGCAAGGGGATTTTTAACCGCGCCTGCCGAGCGCATATTGCAAGGCCACACGCGCCGTCCGCAGATGGGAAACCACGGAACAACAAAGGCTCGCCACGTCCGGCCCTACTGGACAACCAACGGCAAGCCCCCCCTCCAGCGCGGTCGCGGCTCGGATTAAAGGGCGACGGAAAAGACTAGAATGGAAGGTTCATCGAATCCAACTCAAACAGCTCCTATGCGCTCGCGAATCGCCAAACGTCTCCCCCCTGATGCCGACAAGCTGGTCGGTCTGTCGCTCGCACTGTTCGCGTCGGGCAGCCGCATCGAAGACCGCTTCTGGGAAGCCAAGCTGGACGCCCTGCTCGCCAAAGTTGTCCGCAATGGCAATCAGACCACGCTCGATGCCGCGCTCGATCATCTGCAGCAAAATCATCCGGACGCCTACGGCGCGCTCGCGGATATGGCAGAGACCCATAGCGAGTCGTTCGTCGTCGAGCACGAGGGCACGCCGTACGAGGCTCTGCTCATTGCCGCGCCCGTGCTCGCATGGACGCGCTATGTGATCCCGTCCGGCCCACTCAAGGGTGACTCGGTGGACGCACTGCGCGCGCACCTCCAAGCCCACGTGCTCGCCGACGGCACACGCGTCGCGCTCGCGCCGTTTCTCTACAGCATCGATCAATTGCCGCGCCATCACGTCGAGACGTATCGCGTCGCCCAGCAGCTCATTCAAGCGGCCCTGAGCGGCACGGCCGCTAAGGTCAACTCCGGCGATCTGCCCGAAACTTCACCCATTCTTGCCGATCCGCGCTTTCTGCTGGCCGTCGTCGCCGGCCCCGTCGGCGCACCGCTCTTTCGCTGGCAGGAAGAAGAAAACGGCACGCGCATCGAGCGCGGCCAATGCCTCGAGCAGTGGACGACGCAAGGCGGCGCCAACCTCGCGCTCGTGCTGCCCGGCTGCGAATTCGAATGTCTGCTGCCGGACGCGTACTACTCCGCCTGTCGCGACGCCGACGAACGCGTGCGCCCGCATACCGTGCGCACGGCGATTCGCTACCTCTACGATACGATCGGCGCAACGCCGCAAGAGCTTCGGGCCGTCGTCGCCGGCTTCGGCGAGCGCCGCATCGACGAATACCGCGTCGGCTTCACCCGCCGCGGCAGCAACGAGGTCATCTACGGTGTCGTCTGGCCGCTCTATGGACGAGAAAACGGGGAGCTCGCCATCGAAGAGGAAGCAGAAGGCTCGGAGGGTCCGCTCGAGGAAATCGTCGCCTTGCTCAAGGAGGCCGGCGTCAGCGACATCCGCAGACACCCGGGCCGCTTCGAGCCCGAATACTGCGATGACTGCGGCGTGCCGCTCTACGCGGACCCACTCGGCGAAATCGTGCACGCGGAAATGCCCGAAGACGCCGAGCCCGCTCAGCCCCACTTCCACTAACGCCCCGCCCGTCTCGCCCCTGCCGAGCGCCCGCCGCCGCACTTTGCGGCGGTCGCTTGTGCGTCCTATGCCATTCGGCTAGCCGCTTCACTGTAAGGAATTTGTCATCATTGCATCCGCGGTGCATCAGGCATCGGCGGTGCATCAAAACAGTCGTCCGCTTTCGGCTCGCTGCTGCACTGCCCGCCCATCGGTATCTCACTATTGGAGGCAAAGTATGCGGTTTGCAGTTCTCAGTTCGGCAGCGGAACGGCGCGATGGGCTCAAGGCACTATTACGCCAAATCGATCGTCAGGCGCGCTTTTGCGAAGCACGGGATTGGATGCAGTCGAGCCGCATATTGCGGCGCTTGCCCGCGGACCTGCTCGCTGTCGACTGGCATGAAGGAATGCGCGCCGCGGACGCGTGCCCGCTGCTCGCCGAGCACAAGAGCATGCCCGTTGCGGTGTTCGTCGACGACGCCTCGCCGGCGAGCATTCGCCCGCTCGTCGCCGCGGGCGTGCACGGCGTGATTCCGCGACTGACGAAACCGCAGTTGATCGTGCGCCTGCTCGAACTGGTCCTGGCCGGCGGCCATTACGCGCCATACGGCGCCTTCGTTTTCGATCCGCAAGCGGGTTCAGCCGTGCCCGCCGCACCGCCGCCACCGCCCGTGCACGAGCTCGCCGAGCCTGCACCGCGCCGCAGGCGCCTCGCGCCGGTGCTGTCGCCGCGGCAGGAGCAGATCATGCGCTGCGTTCACATGGGCAGCACGAACAAGATGATTGCGCGCACGCTCGGCATCAGCGAAGGAACGGTCAAGATCCATCTGGCCAGCATTTTTCAGCAGCTCGGCGCCCCGAACCGCGCCGCGGCGGTCGCCATCTACAACGGCTGGCTCACGCCCCAGCTCGAAGTGCTGCGCCCCGAAGGCGAAGGGTCAACCAAACCGACGCTAGGCAAACCCGGACCCGTGCCATTGCGCCAGGCCGCACCGTTCAGGTACCCGCTGCCGCAGAACGACGACGACCGCGCCTTGCCGCTCGCGGCCGAACCCGACGCGCCGTTCAATCATTCGGTTGAAAAGACCCCCTGACGCCTCGCAAGCCGCCGGATTGACGCAAGCACTCCCACGTCCCGCATCTCAACGAGTAATATGGACGGCATGGGTTTCCTCTACACGCCGCTTCCGCTCTGGGTGGCCGTCGGTGGCTGGGCCGCCGCGGCGGGACTCCTTGCGCTTGCGTTGGCCTGCCAGCCATTCCGGCGCCTGCAAGATGCGACGCTCCAGCACGTGTGGCTCGCGCTCATCGTCGCGATTTCCGTATTGTGGGCAAGCAATGCCTGGCTCGACGAGGGCCCCGTCATGCATGTGCTGGGCGCCACGCTGGTCGTCACGCTGTTCGACTGGGCATTGGCCCTGGTCGCGATGGCCGCTGTCTCCGGCATTGCCGCCGTTGTATTCGACGCGGCCTGGCAAGGTGTCGCGCTGACCTTTCTGGTCTACGGCGCCATGCCGGTCGGCGTTTCGGCGTTGCTGCAGCGCGCCTGTACGGCATGGCTGCCGCGCAACCTGTTCGTTTTCATTTCCGTGCAAGGCTTCATCTCGCCCGCAATCGCCGTGACGCTGGCGGCGGTGGCCGCGGCCGGCACCCACGTCGCGCTCGCAAACGGCTCGCTTGCCGTCATCCCGGCCGGCTACACGTTCAGCGTCTTGCTGCTCGCTGCAGGCGAGTCTTGGTTCACAGGCTTGTCCACGGCGCTAATCGCCGTCTACAAGCCGACATGGGTCACGACTAACGACGTTCGCCGCTATCGCCTCGGCGGGCCAGGCACCTGAAGCAGCCGTTATTGCTCGCAAGTGAGGGCTGCGGCTCAAAATATTCACGCCGTCCATTGAACTCCTTCTCGGAGTGGGGCATCTTACGTGCCTGATGTTTCAATACTGCCCAACTGGATGGATAGCTCCAACAATTCAAGCCGCCCGCGCCAGATCGTGCGCTGGCTGGCTGCATCGGCGGCGGCCCTGCAATTTCTTGCTGCCGCGCCCGCAAGCGCCGATCTCATCGATCAGCGCAATGAAATGATCGCCAAGTTCGTCAACGAAATGCACGCCGATCCGCTCGTCGCGGATTGCGCCGCGCACGGCAGTTTCGTCGCGGGCACGTCGAACGTCATTGACCATGTGGACTTTGTGCCCGAGGCGTTCGACAGCGCGCATGCGACTATTTCGCCCTGGAACGATTCGTTCGATCAGGGCAAGCAGCGTGTGAAGGTCGATAACATCGTCACCGTCGAAGGGCAAGGCATCGCGAAGGATACGGCGCATGCGCCGTTTCCACTCAAGTTCCGCTGCGGCTATGTCGGCTCGCAGATGCTCGCCTTCAGCTGGAACGATCCCGAGCCGGCGGCCAAGCCGCGTAGCGAGCGCTCAACGAAAAAAGGAAAAGGCAAGCATGGGGGCAAGAACGGCGTGAAGCGATCCGCCAAAAAGAAAACCGCCGCGGAGGCTCGCGCGAAGCAGTCGTAAGCGACAACGACATCGCGAGCCGACACGTTCACGTCATCGCCGCTCAGGCGAATGTCTCCACGTGACGTAACACGGCGCCGAGCATCGCGCCCCCCAACGCCGCGCTGCGCTCGCCGTTCCAGCCAACGCGCTCATCGGGCAGGTTGGCGTTGTCCTTGAACGGCATTTCGAGCGTCAAGGACAAGCACCCGAACGCGTGGCCGATGTACTTCGATGCGAGCTTCAATGCATCGTGCTGGTACTTGCTCGCCTCGTAGCCGTACTTGTCCTGAAAGTCAGGGCTCGCCTGCTTGAAGGCTTCGATGAACGCCTTTTGCTCTTCCGCTTGCCGTGCCGTGAAGCCCGGCAGCATTTCCGAGCCCGCGACGAACACATACGGCAGCGCCTCATCGCCATGGATGTCGAAGAAGAGATCGCATCCGATCGCGTGGATCGCGTCCCGTACGGCCAGCACTTCCGGGCTGCGCGCCGCATCGGGCTCCATCCACTCGCGATTCAGGTTCGCGCCCGCCGCATTGGTTCGCAGATTGCCGCGCACGCTGCCGTCCGGGTTCATGTTCGGCACGATGTAGAACACCGCATGCTCGTAGAGCTTGCGCGCCACGGGATCACCCGACCAGTCGCCCCACCCCGCCAGCCGTTTGACCAAGCCTTCGACGAACCATTCGGCCATCGTCTCGCCCGGGTGTTGGCGTGCAATGATCCACACTTTCTTCTTCGGCGGAAGTTTCGCCGCGAGGGGAGCGTCGGAGGTGCCCGAGACGTTCGGCGCGTCCGGTGTGCCGAGCACGAGGAGCGACATCGGCCGGTCCTCCACCGTGCGGCCAAGCTCCACGAGCGTCGCGTGCGGCATCTGCTGCACGGCGCCGAGAAACTCCGAGTGCCGCTCCTCGCTATAGGGCTCGAAGTACGCGTAGTAGATGCGGTCGAACTCCGGCGTGTGGTCGATCGTCATCACGCGCCCGTCATAGGACGTCGGCACGCGAAACCAGTTGACGCGATCGTAGCTCGCCACCGCGCGATAGTTGTGCCACCCTTGCGCAAAGGCGCACTCGGCGGCGTTCTCGAAGGTCATCACGCAACGTTCGCCGCGTGCCCCCGAAAGACGGAAGTAGAACCACTGCGCGAATTCGGCGTGGCTGTCGCGGCGAATGCGCAGGCGGATGTCGTCGGCCGCGGTGCACGAGACAATCTCTATCGCCCCGGCGTCGAAGTTGCTGGTAATCGAAAGCGTCATCAAATTCCTCGGTTCAATAGATGCAAATGCGGATGTCGGCGCCGGCCGCGCGGACCAATCGAATCAATCGCCGACCCGGCGACGAAATACGTAGGTCGCGTCGTTCGACGCCTGTGCATCGAACGCGTAACCTTCGGCGGCAAACGCCTTCAGCTTTTCCGGTGCGTCGATCCGTTGCTCGACCGCAAAGCGCGCCATCAGGCCGCGCGCCCGCTTCGCATGGAAGCTGATGATCTTGTAGCGGCCGCCCTTCCAGTCCTCGAAAACGGGAGTGATCACCGGCGCGTCGAGCAGCTTCGGCTTGACAGACTTGAAATACTCCTCCGAAGCGCAATTGACGAGCACGCGAGCTGCCCCCGCGCGCTTGCGCAATTGCGCATTGAGCGCGGCCGTGATGCGCTCGCCCCAGAACGCGTAAAGGTCCTTGCCGCGCGCATTCGGCAAACGCGTGCCCATTTCCAGCCGGTAGGGCTGTAGCAGATCGAGCGGGCGCAGCACGCCGTACAGCCCCGAGAGCACTCGCACGTGATGCTGCGCGTAGTCGAGATCGGCGGGCGACAGCGAGCGCGCATCGAACCCTTCATACACGTCGCCGTTAAATGCAAGCACGGCCTGCTTCGCGTTGTGCGTGCCGAATTGCGGCGACCAATCGGCGTAACGCTGGACATTCAAGTGCGCAAGCGCATCGGAGATGCTCATCAGCGACCCGACATCTTGCGGCGACAAACGGCGCAAGCCTTCGATCAACTCGGCTGCCTCGTCGATGAACTCGGGGATCGTGTGGCGCTCGATGTGCGGGGGCGTCTCGTAGTCGAGCGACTTGGCTGGAGACAAAACAATTATCATGGAGGCTCGCCGGCACGCCGTGCCGAGCGGTTAAGACGAAAAGGCCGATTGTAGCGAATGACCATTGCCCATGCCGCGCGCGGCACGCCCCGCGTCGTCCTCGATTCCAACGTGTGGATCGATATGCTCGTATTCGATGACGCCGCAGCACGGCCGATTCTCGCCGCGCTCGAGCGCGGCGCGCTTAGTGCCGTTATCGACGTGCGCTGCCTCGCGGAGCTCACCCGTGTGCTCGATTATCCGCAGTTCGTCAAACGTGCCGTCGACAAAAAGGCGGCGCTTGCCTCGGTCGCCCGGCTCGCCGCGATGACGGAAGCCGATGCGGCGCTGCTCGGCGACGCAGCACTGCCCAAGTGCAAGGACCGCGACGATCAGAAGTTTCTCGAGCTCGCGCACGCCGCAAGCGTCGACTGGCTCGTCTCGAAGGACCGCGCCTTGCTCAAGCTCGGCAAGCGCACAGCGCGCGACTTCGGTTTCAGGATCGCGCAGCCCGCGCCGTTCGCCGCCGCCTGTGCGCTCCACGGTCACGGCGAGGCGCTTGAAGAAGAGCGTGGCGTGCTCGCCTGAGCGAGCGCCGGATGATCGGCACTTGGTATCGATCGCCCGTTAGTCGGCGTCACTTGAAGCACCACCAATCAACGGATCATCGCCCTAATTTCAACTGCTCACATCGCCGAAACGCGCCATGAACGCACCGCACGAACCGACGAACTCCGCACCGCCGCCCTTTGCCTCGCGTCTACCCAATGTCGGCACGACGATCTTCACTGTCATGAGCGCGCTCGCCGCCGAGCACGGTGCCGTCAATCTCGGCCAGGGCTTTCCCGACTTCGATTGCGACCCGCGCGTGATCGACGCTGTGGTCCGCGCGATGCGCGACGGCCACAATCAGTACCCGCCGTTGGCCGGCGCCGCGCCGCTGCGTGAAGCCATTGCGAGCAAGATCGCAGCGCTCTATGGCCGCAGCTATGACGCGGCAACCGAGATCACCGTTACCGCGGGCGCGACGCAAGCGCTCTTAACCGCGATTCTCGCGACCGTGCATCCGGGCGATGAAGTCATTGTTCTGGAGCCGACTTACGACAGCTATGTTCCGTCGATCGAGATGGCCGGCGGCAAGCCCGTGTTCGTCACGCTCGACGCACCCGATTTCGCGATCCCCTTCGACAAGCTCGCCGCAGCGATCACGCCGCGCACGCGGCTTTTGCTCATCAACACGCCGCACAACCCGACGGGCAAAGTCTGGCATGCCGACGACATGCGCCGGCTCGAAACGATCCTGCGCGACACGAATGTGCTGGTTCTCTCGGACGAGGTCTACGAGCACATGGTCTACGACGGCGCGCCGCACGAAAGCGTGGCCCGCTACCCCGAACTCGCGCAGCGCAGCTTCGTCGTCTCGAGCTTCGGCAAAACCTTTCACGTGACGGGATGGAAAGTCGGATACGTCGCGGCTCCGGCCGCATTGACGGCGGAGTTTCGCAAGGTCCATCAGTTCAATGTGTTTACCGTCAATACGCCGATGCAGGTCGGCCTCGCCGACTATCTGAGCGACCCGGCGCCTTATTTCGAGCTGCCCGCGTTCTATCAGCAAAAGCGCGACTTTTTTCGCGCGGGGCTCGCCGGCACGCGCTTCAAGTTGCTGCCGTGCGAAGGTACCTACTTTCAATGCGTCGACTATTCGGCGATCAGCAATCTGCCCGAGGCGGAATTCTCGAAGTGGCTCACTCGAGAGATCGGCGTGGCGGCGATTCCCGTGTCGGCGTTCTATCATGCGCCGCACGAATCGGGCGTCGTGCGGTTTTGCTTCGCCAAGCAGGAAACCACGCTCGCCCAGGCGCTCGAGCGCCTTTCACGGCTGTGAGGTGCCTTCGATGGCTTTGGTGTCTCGCATGCTTCGAATACATAAGCTGATTCGCCCGACGCGTGATCCGCTGCAAAATGAAACGGTCGTGCTACGCTAAATCGTTTCTCAAAATTTGGATGACACGATGCGCACCCGCTACTTCAGCATCCAGGCAGTCCCTATCGGGGCTGTTCCTGACGTGCCCTGACGTCGCCGATGTGCCTCGATCGAGGTCCGCTATTTTCTCGAAGCATCGATCCGTCAATCCATCAATCCATCAATCCAAGGAGATGTGATGAAGAGGCCCCACGCTCGCGTTCG
This sequence comes from Trinickia sp., assembly GCA_035938775.1. GTDB lineage: Bacteria > Pseudomonadota > Gammaproteobacteria > Burkholderiales > Burkholderiaceae > Trinickia. The sequence goes on along the minus strand of DASZGN010000020.1, from coordinate 3,932 downwards.
TTCGCTGCGCTCAGAGACTATCCGCGGGGAAGCAGCATGAGCGCGGAACTCCTGGCATCGCGGCCGCCCGAGAGCGAATCGACACTCGTTCTCACGATATCGAACCCCGGCGCGCGCAACGCGCTGCACCCCGACATGTACGCCGCGGGCATCCAGGCGCTCGAGACCGCCGAGCGCGATGCGTCGGTTCGCGCGATCGTGCTGACCGGCGCCGACAATTTCTTTTGCGCGGGCGGCAATCTGAACCGGCTGCTCGAAAACCGCGCGAAGGAACCGTCGGTGCAGGCGCAAAGCATCGATCTGCTGGGCCAATGGATCGTCGCGCTGAGTACGTCGACCAAGCCCGTTATCGCGGCCGTTGCAGGCGCGGCGGCCGGGGCGGGCTTTTCGCTCGCACTCGCTTGCGATTTGATTGTCGCGGCCGACGACGCGAAATTCGTCATGTCGTACGCGCGCGTCGGCTTGACGCCCGACGGCGGCGGCTCGTGGCATCTGGTGCAAGCGCTGCCACGTGCGCTCGCCACCGAAATCATGCTCGAAGGCAAGCCCGTTACTGCCGAGCGCCTTCATGCGCTCGGCGTCGTCAATCGGCTCGTGAAGCCTGGTGAGTTGCGCGACGCGGCGCTCGCCTGGGCCGACGAACTCGGCCGCGGCTCGCCGAACGCTTACGCACGCATCAAGAGCCTCGTGGCCGCAGCCGGCACGCAGCCGCTCGCCCAGCATATCGAAACGGAGCGTGATCACTTCGTCGCCTCACTTCATCATCGCGATGGGCTTGAAGGCATCACCGCCTTCCTCGAAAAGCGCGCGGCGCGCTATCGATAAGCGAGCCGACGATGCCCGAATCCGCTCAATCCTTCGCCCAACCCAAAAGGCGCCGCATCTTTCTGATGCGGCACGGCGACGTCACGTACTTCGACGCATCAGGCCGCGCGATCGACCCCGACACGGTGCCGCTCAACGAGCGCGGCCAAGCGCAGGCAAGCGCGGCCGGCCAGGCATTCGCCGCAGGCCACGTGCGATTCAACCGCGTGATCGTGAGCGGTTTGCCACGCACAGTCGAGACCGCCGAGCGCGTGCTCGCCGAGACCGGCCAGTCGATCGGAATCGAAGCGTGGCCCGAGTGGCGCGAAATCCGCGGGGGACGCTTGGCCGACCTGCCGCCCGAGGACATCGAATCCGCGTTTTTGAGCGCCTTCGACGGCATCGTGCCCGAGCACACGCGCTTTCTCGGCGGCGAGACGATCGGCGAGCTCATCGACCGCGTGCTCCCTCCGCTTGGGCGCCTGCGTGCGGACACATCGTGGGATACGGTGCTGCTCGTGTTGCACGGCGGCGTGAACCGCGCGCTGCTGTCCCATGCGATTACGGCCGGGGGCCGCGCGTTCTTCGGCCACCTCGCACAAGCGACCGGCTGCATCAATGCGCTCGACGTCGGCGACAAGCCCGGCGACTGGGTCGTGCGCGCGCTCAACTACGCGCCGCCCTCGCCGCTCTTTCGCGACGTAAGGCATACCACGATGGAGATGCTCTACGCGGAGTACCTTCGATACCGGCGCGACTGACGCCACCTTTCGCATCCTCATCCGTAACCGCGTTTCCGTCATCACGCCTTTCCCCAATCGACCCGATCCATCCATCGGAGGAGACATGGCAGCGAACGATTCCGCAGAAGCAGGCAAGGGGCAGCAGCAGGAGCAGGACTACTCGGCTTTCATCGGCACACGGGCGGTGTCCGATCGTCAGCGCATTGATGTGGACACGCTCGCCGCGTGGCTGCGCGGGCGCATCGACGGCTTTGCCGGGCCGCTCGTCATCGAGCAGTTCGCAGGCGGTCAGTCGAACCCGACGTTCAAGCTCATCACGCCATCGCGCAGCTATGTGATGCGCGCCAAGCCCGGTCCGGCCGCGAAGCTCTTGCCGTCCGCGCATGCGATCGAGCGCGAGTACCGCGTGATGGATGCGCTCGCGCAAAGCGATGTGCCCGTCGCACGCATGCTCGCACTGTGCGAGGACGAAGCCGTGATCGGCCGCGCGTTCTATGTGATGGAGCATGTCGAGGGGCGCGTGTTGTGGGACCCATCGCTTCCCGGCATGACGCGCGCCGAGCGCGCGGCGATCTACGACGAGATGAACCGCGTGATCGCGGCATTGCATACGGTCGACGCCAACGCGGTGGGGCTCGCCGACTACGGCAAGCCCGGCAACTATCTCGCGCGCCAGATTGCCCGCTGGAGCAAGCAGTATGAAGCCTCGGAGACGGAGCCGATCGAGGCGATGCACCGCCTCATCGAATGGCTGCCGCAGCATGTGCCGGACGAACGCGGCGCCGCAAGTGAACGTGCGGCGATCGTTCACGGCGACTTTCGGCTCGACAACCTCATCTTCCACCCGAGCGAGCCGCGCGTGCTGGCGGTGCTCGACTGGGAGCTCTCGACGCTGGGCGACCCCATTGTCGACTTCGCTTACCACGCCATGACGTGGCACGTCGATCCCGCGCAGTTTCGCGGCATCGCGGGGCTCGACCTCGATGCGCTCGGCATCCCCGACGAAGCAAGCTACGTGAAGCGTTACCGCGAGCGCACGGGCTTTTCGATTTCGGGCGACTGGAACTTCTATCTCGCCTTCAACATGTTTCGCATCGCCGCGATTCTGCAAGGAATCATGAAGCGCGTGAGCGTCGGCACGGCCGCGAGCGCGCAAGCCGCCGACGCCGGCCGGCGGGCGCGGCCGATGGCCGAGCTGGCTTGGTCGTATGCGTTGAAAGTCCGCTAAGGCGAATGCGCGAACGCGCGATCGCACGAACGCCGACACCAGGACCGCCGTCTCCGAAACCGTTGTCGCCTCCCCCTTATCCGCGAGGTCTCCATGAATTTCGACTACACCCCGAAGGTCCAAGCGCTGCGGACGAAGCTTTTGGCGTTCTTCGACGAGCACATCTATCCAAACGAGCGCGCGTTCGTCGAAGAAGTTGCCGCCAATCGCCGCAACGGCAACGCGTGGGTGCCGACGCAGCTCGTCGAAACGCTGAAGGTGCGTGCGAGAGAAGCGGGCCTGTGGAACCTCTTTTTGCCCGACTCCGAGCGCGGCGCGGGGCTTGCGAACGTCGAGTACGCGCCGCTCGCCGAAATCATGGGACGCGTGCCCTGGGCGTCCGAAGTCTTCAATTGCAACGCGCCCGACACCGGCAACATGGAGACCATCGAGCGCTACGGCACCGACGAACAAAAGCGCGCGTGGCTCGAGCCGCTGCTCGCGGGCGAGATTCGCTCCGCGTTTCTGATGACGGAGCCCGACGTCGCATCGTCGGATGCGACGAACATCGAGACGCGCATCGAGCGTGATGGCGACGCGTATGTAATCAACGGCCGCAAGTGGTGGTCCTCGGGCGCGGGCGATCCGCGCTGCAAGGTCTATATCGTGATGGGAAAAACCGATCCCGATGCACCGAAGCACGCGCAACAATCGATGATTCTCGTGCCCGCCGGCGCGCCCGGCATCACGGTGCATCGTTCGCTCAACGTCTTCGGGTACGACGACGCACCGCACGGCCACATGGAGATCACGCTCGAGGACGTGCGCGTGCCGGCGTCGAACATGCTGCTGGGCGTAGGCCGCGGCTTCGAGATCGCGCAGGGTCGCCTTGGGCCGGGCCGCATCCATCACTGCATGCGCTTGATCGGCCTGGCCGAGCGTGCGCTCGAACTGATGTGCCGACGCGCCTCGGAGCGCGTCGCGTTCGGCAAGCCGGTCGCCGCGCAGACGGTCACGCAGGAACGCATAGCCGAGGCGCGCTGCATGATCGAGCAAGCGCGGCTCTTGACACTGAAGACCGCCTACATGATGGACACCGTCGGCAACAAGGGGGCGCGCGGCGAGATCGCGATGATCAAGGTAGTCGCGCCGAACATGGCCTGCCAGGTGATCGACTG
>DASZGN010000019.1:0-22282 GCA_035938775.1 Trinickia sp. | reverse complement strand
GTCTCCACATCGAGCCGTGCGATGAGCGTGATCATGTCGGCCACGTACTGCGGCACGATGTATCGATTCGGGTCCGCCAGCCAATCCGACAGGCCGCGCCCCGCCACATCGGGACACACCACGCGGTAGTCATCGCAAAGTGCCGCCGCCACCCGGTCGAAATCCCGTCCCGAGCGTGTCAGGCCATGCACGCAGACGAGCACGCGCGGATTCGCGGGGTCGCCCCATTCCGTGTAGGCAATGCGGTGCAGACCGCTCGGGCTCACGCACTGCACGTAGCGCTGGCGCCAGGCGGCTCCGGCGCTCGAGGCGCCAGACGAAGCATTTGAAGTCGACAGAGCGGCGGACGGAGTGCTCATCGGGCTGTCCTTGCAAGAAATTGCGCCGCGGCTCGCAAAGGTGCGTTGCTGCGCGGCTCATAGAACGAAAAGACGTGAAAAGAGTTCAATCGATTGTAGCCGGTTGCATTGTGCCGTGCGTTCGACCTCGCGTTTCGTCGCCCTGCCGCCTTGCCGCTCAATACGGCGCGGCTCGCGCGACATGGTGCCCCAAGCAAAAACGGGTGAAGCGCTCGCTCCACCCGTTTACAAGCCCTTCGCGAGCGTTGCGCTCGGCGTCCGCTTTACCCCACGGCACTCACGTCGAGCGGTGCACCTGTCTTGGCCTGGATTTCATCGACGCTCACGCCCGGCGCGAGCTCGACGAGCTTCAAGCCCTGCTCCGTCACGTCGATCACGCCGAGGTCGGTGATGATCCGGTCGACGACCTCTACTCCCGTCAGCGGCAGGTTGCAGGCTTCGAGGATCTTGTGCTGGTCGCCCTTCGCGACATGCTCCATCAGCACGACCACGCGCTTCACGCCGGCGACCAGGTCCATCGCGCCACCCATGCCCTTGATCATCTTGCCGGGGATCATCCAGTTCGCGAGGTCGCCCGTCTTGCTCACCTGCATCGCGCCGAGGATCGCGAGATTGATGTGGCCGCCGCGAATCATCGCGAACGAATCGGCCGACGAGAAAATCGACGAGCCGGGCAGCGTCGTGATCGTCTGCTTGCCGGCGTTGATGAGATCGGCGTCGATTTCGTCTTCAGTTGGCGACGGCCCGATGCCGAGCAGGCCGTTTTCCGATTGCAGCCACACCTCGATGCCCGGGGGCACGTAGTTCGCGACGAGCGTCGGCAGGCCGATGCCGAGATTCACATAGAAGCCGTCTTGCAGTTCCTGCGCCGCGCGCGCGGCCATCTGTTCACGAGTCCATGCCATGTCACTCTCCTTTTGCGCGCACGACGCGTTGTTCGATGCGTTTTTCCGGATGCGCATTGAGCACGATGCGCTGCACGAAGATGCCCGGCGTATGGATGGCATCGGGATCAAGCTGGCCCACCTCGACGATCTCCTCGACTTCGGCCACCGTGATGCGACCCGCCATCGCGCACATCGGGTTGAAGTTGCGCGCCGTGCGGCGATAGATCAGGTTGCCGGACTTATCGGCCTTCCACGCCTTGACGAGCGCCACGTCGGCCGTCAGCGAACGCTCGAGCACGTAGTGGCGCTCGCCGAACTGGCGCGTCTCCTTGCCCTCGGCGATTATCGTGCCGTAGCCCGTATTCGTGAAGAACGCCGGGATGCCGGCGCCGCCCGCACGCAGCTTTTCCGCGAGCGTGCCTTGCGGCGTGAACTCGAGCTCGAGCTCGCCCGCGAGATACTGGCGCTCGAACTCCTTGTTCTCGCCGACATACGACGAGATCATCTTCTTGATCTGCCGCGTCTCGAGCAAGAGGCCGAGGCCAAAGCCATCGACACCCGCGTTGTTGCTGATGCAGGTGATGCCCTTCACGCCCGAATCGCGCAACGCGGCGATCAGGGCCTCGGGGATGCCGCACAGGCCAAACCCGCCGACGGCGAATGTCTGGCCATCTTTGACTATGCCTTCGAGCGCGGAGGCGGCGCTTGGATAGACTTTGTTCATCTGTATGTCCCTTCCATGATTGGATATCCGATTTCCGGATCGGCACGGCGTGCATCGAACGGGGCTTCGATGCGTCATGTCATTCTAGTCGTCGGCGGCGCGCACCGGCGGGTCCGTGCAACGCTCGAAAGGGTACGATGACGCCCGCGTGCGGCACAATACGCAAAAATACATAAGCAAAAGCCCGCCGGAGCCGAGCACCGACGCGCCGCAAACCATGCCCCAGATCGATTACCAGACCGCTTTTCAGCTTGCGCCCATCGGGCTCGTTATCTCCCGCGACCGCATCATCGAGGATTGCAACGATGCGCTCGCCGATATCTTTCACTGCACGCGCTCGGCGCTGATCGGGCAATCGTTCCTGGCGCTGTATCCGTCGCCCGATGAATTCGAGCGCATCGGCGAGCGCATCCGGCCCATCATGACGGCGCAAGGCAGCTATGCCGACGATCGCATCATGAAGCGTGCCGACGGCGAGCTCTTCTGGTGCCATGTAACGGGGCGCGCGCTCGATCGCCGCGCGCCGCTTGCCGCCGGGATCTGGACCTTCGAGGATTTGAGCGCGACGCGGCGCGTGGCGATCGAGCTGACGCCGCGCGAACGCGAGATCGCGGCGCAGCTGGCCACCGGCAAGACGAGCAAGCAGATCGGGCGGGCGCTCGATATCAGCTCGCGAACCGTCGACGTTTATCGCGCGAGGCTGATGCGCAAGTACGGCACGGGCAACGCCACGGAACTGCTGCAGCGGTTGCTCGGGCACTAGGCATGCTTTCGCGCGCTGGCGACCGCGCTCGGCAGCCGGCGCCGCCACCTCAAACGCTTTTACCGGAACTCAGTCCGCCTTTTCCAACGCCCAGCGATCGAGTACGACGCGCAGCGGTTCAGGGATAGGTACGGACCGGCCCGCCGCATAGTCGATCCAGACGCAACGCGCGGCGCCGCGCGCGTAGACGGTGCCGGGGTCGTCGGCACGGGTGAGCTCGAAGCCCGTGTCGAAGCTGCTGCGACCTGGCTTGCCGACCGACATCCGGCCGATCACGTCGCCCGGGTAATGAAGCTGGCGCAGAAAATCCATCGACGCGTTCACGATCACGGGACCCTGGGCCTTGCCGGTGCCGATCATGCCAAGATGCTCGAACCAGCTTATCCGCACCTGCTCCATGTAGCGGAAATAAACGGTGTTGTTGACGTGGCCGAAGGCATCCATGTCGCCCCAACGGATCGGCATCGACATTTCGAACACGGTGCGGTACTCATTCATCGTCACTTCACTTCTTCTCAGCGAAAAGCTTTTAGCCAACGCGGCGTCAAGGCGTTGATTCGTTAAAAAGGCAAAAACATGTGGATACCCGCGCGTCGAACCGTCAAGCCAGGCCGAAACCGTCATCGGCGGCAATGACCGCGCCGTTGATGAATTGCGATTCGTCGGCGGCGAGCAGCAGCAGCAAGCCGTCGAGGTCCTCGGGCTGGCCGACGCGCCGGCGAGGCAGCATCGACAGCAGTTTCTGCCCCTGCTCGGTCGACCAGTGGTGGTGGTTGATGTCGGTCTCGATGTAACCCGGGCAAATCGCATTCACGTTGATGCCATGACGCCCCCATTCGAGCGCCATCGCCTTCGTCATATGCACCACCGCCGCTTTGCTCATCGAATACAGGCCGATTTGCGGCAGCACTCGCAGGCCCGCCACCGATGCAATGTTGATGATGCGATAGGGCGGCTTCTGGACGCTGGGACCCGAGCGCATCATCATCCGCTTTGCCACTTCCTGCGCGACGAAAAACGCGCCGCGCGTGTTCGTATCGAACACGTATTCGAAGTCGGCCGGTGTGACTTCGGTCAGCTTTTGCGTCGTCGACACGCCCGAGTTATTGACGAGGATATCGATCGTGCCCGCCTCGGTTTCCGCGTGCGCCACTGCCGCTTTGATGCTTTGGTAATCGGTGACATCGAGCGACACCACGTGCGCCGCTCCGCCCGACGCCTCGATCTCGGCACGCAGCTCCTTCAAGCGTTCGACGCGGCGGCTCGCGAGCACCACTTTCGCGCCCGCTTCGGACAGCACCACGGCGAAGCGCTTCCCGAGCCCGCTCGATGCGCCGGTAATCAATGCGACCTTGCCTTCCAGATTGATCGAACGGCCCATTGTCGTTCCTTGTGGTCGAAGGGGTTTGCCGGTTTCGATGCGCGCGAGCGAGCGAAGCCGGATATATCAGCTGGCGCCCCGCAGGCGCCACACTCTATCACGCAAATAGAACGGTCGTGCTAATGTTGCGTTTTCAAACGGTTGCAGCGTCCCTACCGTTCGCTGACAATACGAACCCGAAAAAAGCATTCTAAGGCAGAGGAGCCCCAATGACCCCCCAAAGTCTTATCGAGCAATATGGCCCGCGCGAATCGATGGAGTACGACGTCGTGATTGTGGGCGGCGGACCCGCCGGCCTGGCCGCAGCCATTCGCCTCAAGCAGTTCGCGCAGGAAAAAGGCGCCGACATCGGCGTGTGCGTGCTCGAGAAAGGCTCGGAAATTGGGGCGCATATTTTGTCGGGCGCCGTGATGGACCCGCGCGCGCTCAATGAACTGATCCCCGATTGGAAGGAAAAAGGGGCGCCGCTGAATGTCGAAGTGACCGAGGACCGCTTTCTCTTCCTCTCCGAAAAGGGGGCAGTCAAGACGCCCAACTGGGCCTTGCCCGAGAACTTCAAGAACCACGGCAACTACGTCATCAGCCTGTCCAACGTGACGCGCTGGCTGGGTCAGCAGGCCGAAGCGCTCGGCGTCGAAATCTTCCCGGGCTTTTCGGCAGCGGAAGTGCTCTATAACGACGACGGCTCGGTCAAGGGCGTCGCAACCGGCAACATGGGTATCGGCAAGGATGGCGAGCCCACCGAGAACTTCCAGCTGGGCATGGAGTTGCACGCGAAGTACACGCTCTTTTGCGAAGGCGCGCGCGGCCATCTGGGCCGTCAACTGAACGACCGGTTCAAGCTCAACAAGGACGCCGATCCGCAGGTGTATGGCATCGGCATCAAGGAACTGTGGGAGATCGATCCGGCGAAGCACCAACCGGGGCTCGTGATCCATACTGCCGGCTGGCCGCTCGACAGCCAAACGTACGGCGGCTCGTTCCTCTATCACATCGACAATAACCAGGTGATGGTCGGTTTCGTCGTCGGATTGGGCTATACGAACCCTTATCTGTCGCCGTTCGAGGAGTTCCAGCGCTACAAGACGCATCCGTCGATTCGCACGTTCCTGGAAGGCGGCAAGCGTTTGTCGTACGGCGCGCGCGCCATCACGGCAGGCGGGCTGATGTCGTTGCCGAAGCTCGTGTTTCCGGGCGGCGCGCTCGTCGGCGATGACGCGGGCTTTCTCAACGCGTCGCGCATCAAGGGTTCGCACGCGGCGATCAAGACCGGCATGCTGGCGGCTGAAGCCGCGTTCGACGCGGTGCAGGCCGGCCGCAGCGCGGATGAGCTCGCGGCGTACCCGGAGTCGTTCAAAACCTCGTGGCTGCATGAAGAGCTCAACCGCGCGCGCAATTTCAAGCAGTGGATGAGCAAGGGGCTCTATCTCGGCACGCTGATGGTCGGCATCGAGCAGAAGCTCCTCGGCGGCAACGTGCCGTGGACGCTGCATCATCAGCACTGGGATCACGAGATGCTCAAGCCCGCGTCGCAGTTCAAGCCGATCGTCTATCCGAAGCCGGACGGCAAGCTGACGTTCGACCGACTGTCGTCGGTATTCATCTCGAACACGAATCACGAAGAGAACCAGCCGGCCCATCTGACGCTGAAAGACCCAAGCGTGCCGGTGAGCGTGAACCTCCAAACCTACGCAGGGCCGGAGAGCCGCTATTGTCCGGCAGCCGTCTACGAGTTCGTCAAAAGCGAGGACGGCGGCAATCGCCTCGTCATCAATGCGCAGAACTGCGTGCATTGCAAGACCTGCGATATCAAGGACCCGACGCAGAACATCGTTTGGGTCACGCCGGAAGGTGGTGGCGGACCGAACTACGCGAATATGTGACGCCGTTCGGGGGTGCCTGCCGTTCGCTCTGGTGAGCGAAGGCATCATGGCACCTGACGATGGACGATGGGGGCGCTCGAGTACCGGGCCCTGCATGGGACCGGAGTAAGCGCTGAAGCGCCAACTCCGGTCGACAGCGCCCCCATCGCTTTCAAGCCAGCCATATCTTATTAACCCGGCGCTGCAACGCTCGCCGGCCGGTTTCGGCTTTTGGGTGGGATGCCGTTACGGTGCGCGTGCCGCAATCTTCGGCGTCGCGACTTGCACGTCGCCGCACTGGGCGCGATGGCGCAGCGCATGGTCGATCAGCACCAGCGCGAGCATCGCCTCGGCGATCGGCGTCGCGCGAATGCCGACACATGGATCGTGCCGCCCGTACGTCTCCACGACGACGGGCTGCCCCGCCTTGTCGATCGAGCGGCGCGGCGTGCGTATGCTGGAAGTCGGCTTGATCGCGATCGACACCGTGATGTCCTGCCCCGTCGAAATACCACCGAGCACACCACCTGCGTGATTGCCGACGAACCCCTCGGGCGTCAGTTCGTCGCCGTGCACGGAGCCGCGTTGCGCGACGCTCGCGAACCCCGCACCGATTTCGACGCCCTTCACCGCGTTGATGCCCATCATGGCGTGCGCAATGTCGGCATCGAGCCGGTCGAAGAGCGGCTCGCCGAGCCCGACCGGCACGCCCGTCGCCACGACGTTGATACGCGCGCCGATCGAGTCGCCATCCTTGCGCAGCGCGTCCATATACGCCTCCAGCCGCGGCACGATGTCGGCATTCGGCGCAAAGAACGGGTTCTCGCGCACGTGGGACCAATCGACGAACGGCACATCGATTTCGCCCAGGGCGCTCATGTAGCCACGCACCTCGACGCCGAAACGCTCGCGCAGCCACTTTTTAGCGACGGCACCCGCCGCGACCGTCGGCGCCGTCAGGCGCGCCGACGAACGGCCGCCGCCGCGATAGTCGCGCACACCGTATTTCTGCCAGTAGGTGTAGTCCGCGTGGCCGGGGCGGAACGTTTCGACGATGTTGCCGTAGTCTTTGCTGCGCTGATCGGTGTTGCGGATGACGAGCGCGACCGGCGCGCCCGTCGTCACGCCCTCGAATACGCCGGACAGGATTTCGACCTTGTCCTCTTCCTGCCGCTGCGTGACGTGGCGCGACGTGCCCGGCTTGCGGCGGTCGAGCTCTCCCTGGATATCCGCCTCGGAAAGCGCCATGCCGGGCGGGCAGCCGTCGATCACGCAGCCGATCGCCGGCCCGTGCGACTCGCCGAACGTCGTGACGGTGAAAAGCGTGCCAAGCGTATTGCCAGACATAAACGTGGCCTCGAGGGAAGTGAATAACTGGAAGCCGCTATTATGCCCTGCCCGCCTCGAGGCGCTGTGCGGCGCCGCCTTACTTGCGCGCGCCGCGCAGCTCGGTGACGATGCGCTGCAACGCCTCCGGTGTCGCAACATCGGGCTCGAGCGGCTCGCCTACCGCCAGCGTCAAGCGGCTCATGACACCTTTGCCAATCGGCCTCGGCCAGCGCGCGTCCGCATGGCGCGAAAAGACGCTGCCCCATAGTCCGCGCAGAGCCATCGGCACGACGGGCGCCCGCGCGCGCTCGAGAATGCGCATGACGCCATGGCGAAACGGGTTGATGTCGCCGCTCCTGGTGAGCTTGCCTTCGGGGAAGATGCAAACCAGATCGCCTTCCGCCAACGCCGTGGCGCACGCATCGTAGGCGCGTTCAAGCAAGGCCGCGTCTTCATGAGCGGGCGCGATCGGGATCGCCTTCGCATGCTTGAAGAGCCATCCGGCAAAAGGCGTGCTGAAGATGCGGTGATCCATGACAAAGCGGATCGGCCGCGGACTCGCGGCCATGATGACGAGCGCATCGACGTAGCTCACGTGATTGCACACGAGCACCGCGGCACCGGTTTCCGGAATTCCCTCGGGATGCACGAGCCGAATCCGGTAGAACGTGTGCACGAGCATCCACGCGACAAAGCGCAGCAGGAACTCCGGCACGAGCGAATAAATGTAGGCGGCGGCGACAACGTTCAGCAGCGCCGTCACGAGAAAGATGCCGGGAATGCTCACGCCCGCCGACGTCAGCGCCACCGCCATGAGCGCCGACATGATCATGAAAAGCGAGTTCAGGATGTTGTTGGCGGCGATGATGCGTGCGCGGTGGGTCGGCTGGCTGCGGCTTTGGATCAGCGCATAGAGCGGCACGCTATAGAAGCCGCCGAACATCGCGAGCAAAAAGAGATCCGCGAGAATGCGCCAGTGCCCGAGCCGGCTGAGAAACTCGCCGACGCGAAGCAGGTGCCCTGGCTGCGGCAGCGCATGGCTCGCAAAGTAAAGATCGATTGCGAACACACTCATGCCGATAGAGCCGAGCGGCACGAGCCCGATCTCGACGCGCCGCTTCGAGAGCCGTTCGCAGAGCAGCGAGCCGAAGGCGATGCCCAGCGAGAACGTGGCGAGCAGCACCGTCACGACGTCGGGGTTCGCCGACAGAACGTCCTTCGCGAAGTTGAAAAACGACGTCAGAAACGTCGCACCGACGAACCAGAGCCACGAAATACCCAGCAGGCTCAGGAACACGGTGCGGTTTTCGCGGGCGAGTGCGAGGTTGCGCCACGTTTCCGTCACGGGGTTCCAGTTGATGCGCAGCCCCGGCTGCGATGCCGGCGAGACCGGCACGAAACTGGAAACCATGCGCCCGACGAGCGCAATCGCCACGCAGCCGACCGCGAGCGTCGTGGCGCCATGCTGCGGGAGGCCCGCCGCCGCGCCGCCACAGATCGTGCCGATCAGAATGGCAACGAAGGTGCCCATCTCGACAAGGCCATTGCCGCCCACGAGCTCGCTTTCATCGAGGTGCTGCGGAAGATAGGCGTACTTGACGGGGCCGAACATCGTGGAGTGCACGCCCATCAGAAACGTGCACAGATAGAGCAGCGGTGCGTGATGCAGGACGAAGCCGGCGCCGCCGATCAGCATGACGACGATCTCGAACGTCTTGACGAAGCGCGTGAGCGTCGCCTTGTCGTATTTGTCGGCGATCTGCCCCGACGTTGCTGAAAAGAGCACGAACGGCAGGATGAAAATCGCCGAGATCAGGAAGGCGGCCGTCTTTGCATCGACGCCGGAAAAGCGCGCCGTCTGGTACGTGACAAGCGACGTGAAGCCGATCTTGAACACATTGTCGTTCAGTGCGCCGAGAAATTGCGTCCAGAAAAACGGCGCGAAGCGATGCTCGCCGAAAAGCCTGAACTGGGAGTGCGACTCGCGCTGCCTACGGCGCGCATAGGACGTGGCGGGCAACGGGCGATCGCTCATGCGGTGCAAAATGCCTTGGACATTGGACGGTATCGGCTTGAACCGCGAGCCGCGTGCTCGGCCGGCTGCCGCGCGGCGCGCAAACGCCCGTGGCGCACGCTCATGCGCCCGCCGCTCGCGAACGTAGGAAGCCGCGGGGGCGGCGGGTCAGCTGTTCGCCTGCCCCTGCTCCTGCTCTTCCGCAGGCCAATCGCGGATATAGGCCTTCAGCATGCGGTTCTCGAAGCTCTGTTCTTCCACGACTGCTTTCGCCACGTCGTAAAACGAGATCACCCCCATCAGCGCCCGCTTTTCCATGACCGGCAGGTAGCGCACGTGATGCTCGAGCATCATCCGCCGTACCTCGTTGACGTCGGTTTCCGGCGTGCAGGTAAGCGGGTGATCGTCCATGACCTTGCGGATCGTCCCCGTGCCCACGCTGCCGTTGTTTTCCTTCAGCGTCAGGATGATTTCGCGAAACGTCAGCATGCCGGCCAAATCACCGAACTCCATCACGACGAGCGAGCCGATGTCGTGTTCGGCCATCGTGCTCACTGCCTCGGCGAGCGGCGTATCGGGCGTGACCGTGAACAACGCGTTGCCCTTGACCTTAAGGATGTCGCTGACTTTCATGATTGTCTCCCTGTGAAGCTTGAGTTGATCAGACGATGCTATCGGAAAGCCCTTTAAAAGGAAAGCTGACAGCGGGCTTTCGCCTTCCTTGTTGGTCGGTTCCTCGCTTGCACGCGCCGCATCGCGCGTGCCGCGCCGGCAATCGGCATGGTCGCACACGCGGCACGCGCGGTGTTACGATGGCCGCCACTCCAATCCCTTGCCGGGCGCACGTCCGGCCGCCCTCATGCCCGCCAACCGCTTCGATACGCTCGCGCTGCATGCCGGCGCGGCCCCCGATCCCGCGACAGGCGCGCGCGCCACGCCGATCTATCAAAGTACCGCCTTCATGTTCCGCGACACGGACCACGCCGCCGCGCTCTTCAACATGGAGCGCGCAGGCCATGTGTATTCGCGGATTTCGAACCCGACGGTGGCCGTCTTCGAGGAACGCGTGGCTGCGCTCGAGAACGGCGTCGGCGCGATCGGCACGGCGAGCGGCCAGGCGGCGCTGCATCTGGCCATCGCGACGCTGATGGGCGCGGGCTCGCACATCGTTGCATCGAGCGCGCTCTATGGCGGCTCACATAATTTGCTGCACTACACGCTGCGCCGCTTCGGCATCGAGACGACGTTCGTCAAGCCGCGCGAGCCCGACGCCTGGCGCGCCGCGCTGCGCCCCAACACGCGCCTGCTGTTCGGCGAAACGCTCGGCAACCCGGGCCTCGACGTGCTCGACATCGCGGCCATCGCGCAAATCGCGCACGAGCACCGCGTTCCGCTGCTCGTGGATTCGACCTTCACCACGCCCTATCTGCTCAAGCCGTTCGAGCACGGCGCCGATTTCGTCTATCACTCGGCGACCAAGTTCCTGGGCGGACACGGGACCACGATCGGCGGCGTGCTGGTCGACGGCGGCACGTTCGATTTCGCCGCTTCCGGACGCTTTCCCGAATTCACCGAGCCTTATGAGGGCTTTCACGGCATGGTGTTCGCCGAAGAAAGCACGGTCGCGCCGTTTCTTTTGCGCGCCCGCCGCGAGGGTCTGCGCGATTTCGGCGCGTGCCTGCACCCGCAGGCCGCATGGCAACTGCTCCAAGGCATCGAAACACTGCCCCTGCGCATGGAGCGGCACGTCGCGAACACGCGAAAGATCGTCGAGTTCCTTGCTGCGCATGCGGGCGTCGAATCGGTGGCTTATCCCGAGCTCGCGTCGCATCCCGACCATGCGCTGGCGAAGCGCCTGCTGCCGCGCGGCGCCGGTGCGGTCGTGAGCTTCGACCTGCGCGGCGACCGCGCGGCAGGCCGGCGCTTCATCGAATCGCTCACGCTCTTCTCGCATCTGGCGAACGTCGGCGACGCGCGCTCGCTCGTCATCCAACCCGCCACAACCACACACTTTCGCATGGACAGCGCCGCCCTCGCCGCCGCGGGCATTACCGAGGGCACCATCCGCTTGTCGATCGGCCTCGAAGACCCGGACGATCTGATCGACGATCTCAAACGCGCGCTCAAGGCCGCTGCCAGGACTGCCACAAACGCACCCGCTTCGACGGCAAAGCAGGGCTCGAGCGCCGGCTCGGCAAAGGAGTCGTCATGATCGTCGACGTCAACGGCACACCGGCCTACGCCTACACGGGCGGCAAAGCGTTCGACCCGTCGCTGCCCACGGCCGTGTTCCTCCATGGCGCGCAGCACGACCACAGCGTGTGGGCGCTGCAAAGCCGCTATTTTGCGCACCACGGCTTCAATGTGCTCGCCGTCGATCTGCCGGGTCACAGCCGCAGCGCCGGGCCGGCTGCCGCCAGCATCCGCGCGCTCGCCGACTGGCTTGCCGCGCTGCTCGATAAGCTCGGTGTTCAAGGCGCGTTTGTCGCCGGACACAGCATGGGCTCGCTGATCGCGCTGGATTTCGCCGGCCGCCACCCCGAACGCGTGACACACCTCGCCCTCCTCGCGACGGCCGTACCGATGACCGTCTCCGACACGCTGCTCAAGGCCGCGCTGGAGAACGAAAGCGAGGCCATCGAGTTCGTCAATCGCTGGTCGCATTCGACGCTTGCCGCCAAGCCGTCGTGCCCCGGGCCCGGCTTCTGGCTGCACGGGATGAATCAACGCCTGATGGAGCGCGTGGCAAAGCGTGGCGAAGCGCGCCTCTTTCACACCGATTTCGCTGCTTGCAACGCCTATGCGGACGGCCTCGAGCGCGCCGCGCAGGTGCGCTGCCCGGTACGACTCGTACTCGGCAGCCAAGACGCCATGACTCCGCCGCGGGCCGCGCGCGCCCTCGCCGACGCGCTCGCGGCAGGCGGCGCCCGGTTCGACGTCGTCACGCTCGAAGCGGGCCACGCGCTGATGTCCGAAGTGCCCGATGCAACGCTCGAGGCCCTCTTCGATTTCGCGCGCATTCCAGCGGCATCTGCACGGTCTTCACGATAACGCGCACCGGCCGGGCCGGCCAGTAGGCCGAATGGCCAGATTGCACCTCGCCGGCATTTCGCCGCACAATGGGTTTGTATGACCGGCGCAAGCAATGCGCCGTCGCAGCTGCGGCGCTTGCACGAGCCGGGCGCGGCATTGGCGCAAAGGGGGAATGGCAATGGCTCACGGCGCTCACGCGGTTCGCTTTGCGAACTTCGCTCAGTTTTACGCGTTCTATCTCGACGAACATCGCAACGTCGTCTGCCGACGCTTGCACTTCCTCGGCTCGCTCGGCGTGATCGGTTGCGTGGCAATGGCCGTCTCCACCGGCGATTGGCTCTGGCTGCCGGCTGCGCTCGTGTGCGGCTACGGCTTTGCCTGGGTGGGGCACTTTTTCTTCGAAAAGAATCGTCCCGCCACCTTCCGCCACCCGATCTACAGCCTGATGGGCGATTGGGTGATGTTCAAGGACATCTGCGTCGGCAAAATTTCGCTTTGAGCAACGCAGCAACGCTTCCCCCGGCGCTGGGGCTCACGTAGTGGGATGCGGTGTCGCCGAGGGCACCTGCGCCCCGCTCGAGCCGAAAGCACCGCGGGCGGTGCGCGCCGCGACCAGCACTGGAAGCGGGATATCGAGCTTCTCATTGCGAAGCGCATTGAGCAGCGTGGTGGCATCGACGCGCGTCGACTCGAGATTCAGCTGATATTCCAGCTCGGCCCGGTCGATCACGAACAGGTCGAATAGCCGCGCCACCGTGATGTGCGCCGGGTTCGCGAGCAGCGCGTAGCGCGGCACGCCATCGTCTTGCAGACGCGTGACCCACCCACACCGCTCGAGCGTGGCCACAAGCCGCGTCAGCGTGTCCATGTCACATCGAAGCATACGCGCGAGCTCGATCATCGTGCGCGCCCGCCCCCCCGCCTCGCGCGCCTCGTCGAGCCGCGCAAGCAGCTCCAGCGCGTCGAGCAGGTCGCCGCCCGGATAGTCTCGTCGATGAAACTGCCCGGTGCGAATCGCCGGCACCGCCGAAGCGATCGTCGCACCCGCAAGCGTGATGAACCAGCTCAAATAGAGCCACAGCAGAAACATCGGCACCAACGCGAACGCGCCGTAGACCGCCGTGTAGGTCGGGATGTGGCGCACGTAGGAGCCAAAGCCGCGCTTGGCGAACTCGAACGCGATCGCCGCGCAAAGTCCGCCCACGGCCGCGTCGCGCCACTGGACCGCGCAGTTCGGCAGGTAGACGTAGAGCATCGTGAAGGCAAGCACGGTGAGCGGCAGCGCAGCGCTCGTGAGCGCCCAGTCGAACAACGTCGACACATGCCCTCCCGCGAACGCGCTCGACTGTGTGAAGAGGTATGACGTCATCGACAGGCTCACGCCGATCAAGAGCGGCCCGAGCGTGATGATGGCCCAGTAGACGAGCACGCGCTGTGCAAACGGGCGCGGCTTCGGGACGCGCCAAATCACATTGAACGCGGATTCCACGGTCATCATCGTCATGACCGACGTGACGAACAGGACAATCATGCCGGCCGTCGTCAGACCCTTTGCCTTCGCCGCGAACTGATCCAGATACCGGAAGATCTGGCTGTTGATCTGGTCGGGCATCAAATGCTGGGCCAAAAACGTCTGCAGCGAGGACTGGAACTTCGCGAAGATCGGAAACGCGGTGAAAAGCGCGAACGCAACTGTCGCGAGCGGAACGATCGCGAGCATCGTCGTGAACGTCAGGCTGCCGGCAACCTGCGCGATATCGTCCTCGCGGCTGCGTTGCACGGCAAAGCGCGCAAGACGTTTGAGCGCGTCCAGCTCGGTACTCAAGTTCGGCAAACTGATCTTCTCCATATTCAACACTCCCGCCGCGGCGGGCGCGGGCGCGGCCTGCCGTCAGGTGCGCAGCCTTGACGCGCGGGCTTTCTCGCATAGGGGCAGCGGCCTGAACCCCTATAATAGGCCGCTCACAAAAAAGCCCATGAAAGATATTCTCGTACTTTATTACAGCCGTCACGGTGCGACGCGCGAACTGGCGCTCGCCATTGCAAATGGCGTGGATAGCGTGCCCGGCATGCAGTCGCGTATCCGCACCGTGCCAAGTGTCTCGCCCGTTTGCGAGGCGACCGAGCCCGCTATTCCCGTCGACGGTCCGCCGTACGCCGAGCCGCGCGACCTCGAGGAATGCGCCGGCCTCGCGCTCGGCTCGCCGACACGCTTCGGCAACATGGCCGCGTCGCTCAAGCATTTTCTCGACGGCACGACGCCGCAGTGGTTAAGCGGCGCGCTCGCCGGCAAACCCGCGTGCGTATTCACGTCGACGGGCAGTCTGCACGGAGGACAGGAATCCACGCTGCTCTCGATGATGTTGCCGCTCCTGCATCACGGCATGCTGATGGTCGGGATCCCTTACACCGAAAGCGCTTTGTCCACCACGCGCAGCGGCGGCACCCCCTACGGCGCGTCGCACGTCTCGGGAGCGGGCGCGCGCGAGTCGGCGCTGTCGTCGGAAGAAAAAGCACTCGCGGTCGCTCTCGGCGCACGCCTTGCGCGCACAGCAGCCCTGCTCGGCGGCCGCCCATGACGCGTTCGCCCGAAGCCGCGCAGCGGGACGCCCCTGCGCCAAGCCCCGCTGCCCCGCCGGCCCACGTCGTTCAGCGAAGCGCTTGCGCGGTTGGCGCGGTGTTGGCGCTCGTCGCGCTGATCGCACTGGCGGTGGCCTGGGAGCGATGGCTTGCGCCGCTGCGCCCGGGCGGCTCGGCGCTCGTATTCAAGGCGCTGCCGCTCGCCTTCGCCCTCCCCGGCGTGCTGCGCCGCCGTCTCTATACTTTGCAATGGGCGTCCATGCTCGTGCTGATGTATCTGGCCGAAGGCATCGTGCGTGGCATGACCGACACAGGGCTGTCGGCACGCCTCGGCTGGATCGAGACGGCGCTTGCGACGCTCTTTCTCGCTTGCGCTCTCGCGTACGTCGCGCCGTTCAAGCGCGCAGCCCGGCGTAACCGCCCCACACATGGACAACCATCATGACCGACTCCGCCCTCGCCCCCCATGCAGCTTTCGTCGAGGCGTGCCGTGACGCGATCGGCGCCGCGCACGTGCTGACCGACGCGCATGATGCGGCGCCCTATCTCACCGATTGGCGCCGCCGCTACACGGGCGCCGCATGCGCGGTGCTGCGCCCCGGCACGGCCGAGGAGGTCGCCGCCATCGCGCGCTTGGCGCTCGCTCATCGCGTCGCGCTCGTGCCGCAAGGGGGTAATACAGGACTCGCGGGCGGCGCGACGCCCGATACCAGCGGCACACAGGCTGTCGTGAGTCTCGCGCGCTTGAATCGCGTGCGCGCGCTCGATGCGCACAACAATACGATCACGGTGGAAGCCGGCGTCGTGCTCGCCGAAGTGCAGGCGCGCGCGAGAGAGGCCGGGCGGCTCTTTCCGCTCAGTCTTGCCGCGGAGGGCAGTTGCACGATAGGCGGCAATCTCGCAACGAACGCCGGCGGCACCGGCGTGCTGCGCTACGGCACGGCGCGCGAGCTCTGCCTCGGCCTTGAAGTCGTCACGCCGCAAGGCGAAGTCTGGGATGGTCTGCGCGGCCTGCGCAAGGACAACACCGGCTACGATTTGCGCGATCTGTTTATTGGCGCGGAAGGCACACTCGGCATTATCACAGCGGCCGTGCTCAAACTGCATCCGCTGCCGGCCGCACGCGTGACCGCACTTGCCGCGCTCGCGTCGCCGCACGCCGCCCTCGATTTTTTCGCGCTCACGCAACGCTTCACCGGGCCCTTGCTGACGGGGTTCGAGCTGATGTCGGATTTCTGCCTGCGGCTCGTAGGCAAGCATTTTCCGCAGTTGCGCTATCCGTTCGATGCGCCTCATGCGCAGATCGTGCTGCTCGAACTTTCCGACAGCGAAAGCGAAGCGCATGCGCGCACTTTGTTCGAGCGCATGATGGAAACGGCGCTCGAAGAAGGGCTTGTCGAGGATGCCGTCGTCGCGGAAAACCTCGCGCAGTCGCGCGCATTCTGGGATTTGCGCGAGCACATCCCACTCGCGCAAGCCGAGGAAGGGCTGAACATCAAGCACGATATTGCCGTGCCGATCTCGCGCATCGGCGCGTTCATCGAAGCAACCGATGCGGCAATCGCCGCCGCCGTGCCCGGCGCTCGCATGGTCACGTTCGGCCATCTTGGGGACGGCAATCTGCATTACAACGTACAAGCCCCCGAAGGCGCGGATCCGCAAGTCTTCCTGATGCAGCATCAGGCAACGCTCAACCGGATCGTCTACGACAGCGTGCATCGCCATGAAGGCAGCATCAGCGCAGAGCATGGTCTCGGGCAGTTGAAGATCGACGAAGCGGAGCGCTTCAAATCGCCCGTCGAAATGCGCCTCATGCAGACGTTGAAAACGGCGCTCGATCCGCTGAACCTGATGAATCCCGGCAAGGTGCTACGCTAGCGGCAAAGGCGGTGGCAGCGACTGCGGCTGCCAGCCGATGCCGATGGACGCTACAGCGTGGCGCATCGGAAAAAAGGGGCGTTTCAATGAAGATTCGCGTGTTGTCCGACCTGCACCTCGAATGCGATGAACCGGAAGCCATTCCCCATGCGCACGCGGATCTTGTCGTGCTCGCCGGCGACATTCATAACCATGCCGAAGGGCTGCGCTGGGCTGCCGAAACGTTCGATGCGCGCGTGCCCGTGGTGTATGTGCCCGGCAATCACGAGTACTACGACGGTGAATTCGGCGCGCTCGAGGTGGCGATGCGCGATGCGGCCGCCAGCGTCGACAACGTCCACTATCTGAACAACGCCACGCTGACCGATCCTGCCGGGCGCTGGCGCGTGCTCGGCACCACACTGTGGACCGACTTCGAGCTGTTCGGCGCCGACGCGCACACACTCGCAAACTCGATCGCCGCGGCCAAGAAAGCGCTACTCGATTTTGGCGGGCCGATCGAGATCGCATGGCCTGCCGGTGCTTCTGCCGGTGCCATCGCCGGTGCAAGCGCCGCTGCAGATGCAAACCTGCCAGCAAGCGAGCACGTCCCGCGCCGCTTCACCCCCGACGATGCCCTGGCGCTGCACCGTCACGCGCGAGCCTGGCTCGCCGCGGAAATCGCCAAGCCGTTCGCCGGCAAGACCATCGTCGTCACGCACCACGCACCGCATCGGGCAAGCCTGGCGGCACGCTTTGCGAACGATCTGGCATCGGCAGGCTTTATCAGCGATCTGAGCGAGCTCGTTGGCGAGCCCGTTTCGCTATGGATTCACGGCCATACGCACACCTCGTTCGACTATGTAGCGAACCGCACGCGCATCGTCTGCAATCCGCGTGGCTACGTCGAGCGTCGTAGCCGAAAGCTCGAAAATTCCCAATTCGCATGGGACAAAGTGGTCGATGTCTGATGAGCGGCCTGCGAAGAAGGCCATGAATATCAGGCGCCCTATCAAGGCAGCTCGCGCTCTTGAGCAGTGGGCAGCGGGATGCGGACTTCGATCGTCGTACCGTGCCCCGGCGACGATTCGATGCTGAATTTCCCTTCGACGAGATAAGTTCGCTCACGCAGCCCCGCGAGACCGAACGAGTTCGCCTTGCGCGGCGAGGAAATGTCGAAGCCGGTGCCGTTGTCACGTACTTCCAGCACGATCTGGCCGTCTTCGCGAATAAGCCGCACTTCCGCTTTCGACGCACGCGCATGGCGCGCGACGTTGGCCAGCGACTCCTGCATGATCCGGAATGCCGCCGTCGCATGCGGGTCTTCCAGATCGAGGTCCGTCGGATCGACAAACAGGCTGCATTCGATGCCGTGCCGCTGCTGGAAATTGTGTACGAGCCATTGCGTGGCGGCCACAAGCCCGAGATCGTCCAGCACCAGCGGCCGCAAGTCCGACGCAATGCGTCGCGTCGACGCGACGGCCTCGTCGAGCAAGGTACGCATCTCCGCAAGCTTGCGCGTCACGATATCGCCCCCGGCCGGCGTGCGTTGATCCAAGAGGTCGACTTCGAGCCTGAGCGTGGCAAGGGTCTGTGCGAGCTCGTCGTGCAATTCACGCGCGAGGCGGCGTTTCTCCTGCTCGCGGGCCGACGTGCTGATCGCCGCCACCTCGCGCAGCTCTTCACGCGATCGCTTGAGCGCCTCTTCGGCGCGTTTGCGCTCGGCGACTTCGTGCATCAAGTCGCGATTGGATGCGGCGAGCGCCGCGG
Source organism: Trinickia sp. (assembly GCA_035938775.1). Taxonomy (GTDB): domain Bacteria; phylum Pseudomonadota; class Gammaproteobacteria; order Burkholderiales; family Burkholderiaceae; genus Trinickia. Next base: position 3,723 of record DASZGN010000019.1, on the reverse strand, counting down.
TGCGTGCCGCGACTCGCTCTTCGAGTTGCGCCTTTGCTTCGTTCAATTGCGCGGTTTTTTGCTGAACGAGACGGTGCTCGAGCCGCTCGCTATCGAGCGCCTTCACGATGCGCGCGTAGAGCTTGACGTTCTCGAACGTCAGCGCGATGAGCACGAAGCTCGAAGCAATGAGCCCGTAGATCCGGCCCGCGTAAAAGCCGACATCGAATCGGGCTGCGTTCAGAAGGGCCGCGAGCGCGATATCGAAAAGCCACGCGCAGACCACCACGATGAGCCACAAATCGAGCATCGAATGCGGGCGCCGCGAGTACAGCACACCCAGCGCCGCGAGGTTCGCCGCCCAGATGAGCGTGACCACCGGCGCCATCGCCGGTGCATGGTGCGAACCCTCCATGATCCGGGGCAGCGCGTCGTGGCCGACAGTCGCAAGTGCGGTGAGCGCGCAGGCCACGAGCAATGAAGCCGCGATGCAACAAAGGGGGGGCAGCCATTGGCGCTGTCGCTGAAGCGGCGCCGGCCGGATCTCGTCGCGCTTGAGGAAGGCGTAAGCCATCACGACGAGCGGAAAGCCGCCGTGCCACAACATGTAGAGCCATGCCGTGGTTTGCTCACGCGCGCCCAGGAGCCCCGTCGCGGAAAAGAGCCCTGGGAACGACATGAGGTGGGCGACCGCCATGAAACCGCTCAGCAAATAACCGCCGGCCAGCACGAGCAGCGACGGCGAGCGCAGAATGGCGTATTGCCCCAGAAGAAGTGCTGCCGTGAGCAAATCGCAAATCACCAGCGCCGATTCGTAAATCGGTATGAACGGCCAGACGACAGCCAACTGCACTCGCGCAAACGGCGCTGCCAAGGCGAACACCGCCGCGGACAAGACAACCGCGCCGATCGCAAGCTGCCGCTCACGGCGCTCCGGTCGCAGTGTGGAGAGAAACACTCGTGAACCGTTCGTCAACTCGCCCAAGCTCATCTCCTGTGCTCGATAACGTGTTGTTGCTCGCCTTCATGCAGTAGGAATCATATTATGGGATGAGGTTTGACGTCAGCAAGACCCAGGGGCGACCGTACGGGGTAAGGACGGCGGCCCTCGCCTCGAGTCGGCTCAGGAATTTCTTACACTCGAGCCGGCGTTTTCCTCATGCAAATTCGGCTTTTTCTGATGGAGGAATCGATTACAAGTGCATAACATGCAGTAGGACTGCGCAACGGTAGCGTCTCTGCACTATGTGTTTGTTGTACCCGTCGTCCTCACAGATGAAGACGGCAAATGGCAGCGCTTTTCGCCTCGGCCGGCACGCACCGCGATAGGGGCCGGACGACCCTCCCACCAGAAACAGGAGCGCTCGGAACATGAACACATCCTCAGCAGACCATGACCTCGCGACACTGCATCCCGAAGAGGCGAAGCTGCGTCAATGGGTAGCCGCCTGGTACCACTACGCGGTTTCCGACGGCCTCATCGAACCTTCATATCAGCTCGATGACGCGACGGCCAAAAGGCTCGAAGGTTACTTCAAAGCGGGGCTAGCGCCCGGAGAAGGCGTCGGCATCGTGTTCGGCACGCTGCATTGAGGCGAAAGACTCCCACGCCGCGGCAAAGGACCGCCATGCCATTGGCGATTGGACCGGACTTTCGCTCCGCTCGCTTGCTTCTCGCCAGGGATCACCGCGCAACGCATGGTATTGCGCGTTGCGCGGCCCTTCCACCGTTCGGCCCGTTCGGCCCCTTCGCCGTTCGGCCGTTCGCCCCTTCGGCTTAACCGAACGTGAACGCGTACGCCTCGACGCCCGGGTCGAGAAACTGGATCGAGAATGTGTGGTCGGTGACGTCGCGCGTCTGACGCACGAGTTGGTATAGCCGATGTTCGGTCACCGTGCCACTGCCGTCGGCGGCGACGTCGGTGCCGTGCGCGGCGCCCGGCGCGGCGCCGTCGATGCTGACGCGAAACCGCACAGGCTTGCCGTCCCTGCCCGGCCCGAGCACCAGATGCAGATCCCGCGCATGAAAGCGGTAGACGATCTGACCGGGCGTTGAGCCAAGCGTCGCGCGATCCTTCGCGACGATCCAGTTGCCCGCAAGACCCCAGCTGTTGAGCTCCGGCTGCGACGGCGCAACGTAGGTGCGCGCCTTGTCCCGCACTTCGCCGCCCGGCGAAGCGAAATTGTCCGCCTGCTCGTAGCCGATATATGTCTCGGGGGACTGTATATCGGCGCCGTCGGCGGCCATTTGAACGCCTGGTGTGGCGGTGTTGGCCAGCCCCACGGCGACATGCTCGGCATCGGCATTGCCCGCTTCCTTCAGCAGCTGTTGAATGACCTTCTCCGAGTTCGCGTAATTTCCTTCGCCGAAATTATGATGGCGGATCCGGCCTTGAGCATCGATGAAGTACTGCGCCGGCCAGTATTGGTTGTCCAGGGCGCGCCAGATTGCGAAGTTGTTGTCGATCGCGACGGGGAAAACGACGCCTAGCTCGTGAGTCGCTTTCCTGACGTTATCGACGTTACGCTCGAAAGCGAACTCCGGCGCATGCACGCCGATCACGACGAGCCCTTGATCCTTGTATTTCTGCGCCCACGCTTTGACGTACGGAAGCGAGCGCAAGCAGTTGATGCACGAGTAAGTCCAGACGTTGATCACCACGACCTTGCCGCGCAAACCCTCAACCGTGAGCGGCGGTGAGTTCAGCCACTGGACGGCGCCGTTGAGCGTCTGCAAGGCCCCTTCGACCGGCAAAGGCGCAACGTATTGGCCGGCGCCCGAGTAGCTCACGCGCACCACTGCGTCCTCCCCCGCACCGCGATCGCGATAGGCGGCTTTCATCACTTCACCGCGGGACGGCGCGTCGGATGCGTCGGATGCGGATGAAGCGGATCCTGCCGAAGGCTTCCCGGGCGAGAGCCAGTCGACCAGCTTCTGCTCGATGCCGCCGGTGGCAACGCTCGACACGCCGCTCAGCACGCCCGTGTCCCATCCGAACGAGATGGCGACTACGCCGAGCAGCACCGCCGCACCGACCGCGCGACGCAACACCTCGCCGGCACCCAGGTGGCGCTTGAGCGCCGCGAACACGTTGCCACCGACGACGAGCACCATCGCCAGCGAACTCGCCGCGCCGGCCGCGTAGGCCACGAGCAGCAATGTCGTGCCGACGTTCGCACCGTGCAGCGCCCCGCTTGTCAGCACAATGCCGAGAATCGGCCCGGCGCAGGGTGTCCACAGAAGACCGGTCGCCATGCCGAGCAGAAAGGACGAGCGCACGCTCGCCGGCTTGCCATCGCCATTGGCCAGATCGGAGAGCCGATTGCCCGCGCTCACCAGCGGCCGCATCAAGCGATCCGCGATGCGCGGCACGACGAGCGTCACACCGAATACGGCGAGCAACGCCAAGGCCAGCCAGCGTCCGTACTGGTTCGCTTGTACGACCCAGCCGCCGCCGATCGTGGCGAGGGTCGCGACCGACGCGAAGGCGAGCGTCATCCCGGCAAGCAGTGGCAGCCCGCTTTTCACGAACGGCTGGTCGACTCGCGAAAACACGAAAGGCAGCACGGGCAAGATGCATGGGCTGAGAATCGTGAGGACGCCGCCGAGATAGGCAAGAACAATGAGCAGCATGGTCACTCCGGGTAGTGATCGAAAAGAGATCGCGCATTGGGCATGGGCATGCGCGTTTGCCGGCTAATGTACGGCGCCGATGTATCTGGAGTTTGTCCGGATGGAAAAGT